>CAZCNZ010000071.1:0-3253 GCA_964500245.1 uncultured Thermoplasmatales archaeon
AAATGCGTCACTGCAAGTCGCTCGCGTGGCCCATGCGCGCAATGCCGATCCTGCGCGCCTACAGGCGCTCGTGCAGCGGTACACAACTGCACGCAGCTTTGAGGTCTTCGGCGAACCGCGCGTAAATGTTTTGGAATTAAATCTTGCCCTGCAGCGCGCTTGCCCTTCGAACGAAGATCACTCGGCCAGCGGAGAGTGCGAATTTCGCACAGAGAAAAACTAAGCCTTGCTGCAGCCTTGTTTAAATGAGGCATCAAGAGGACACGGTGCGCTCACAGCGCCCTAATACCGCGCGGAAAAAACATCGAATCCGCTGCATCCTAGTTCAAATGCATCGCGAGGGATTCGAGATGGTTCCAAGGTTTCGAACCATTCTGCGTTCCTTTTTCGCAAGTCGATAACTCCGTCACGCGATGGCGCCCGTGGGTAAATTTCGCGGGTGACCAAACCCGCTTAGACGATTGCGCCAATTCCTTGCGGTCTGCGACGCGGCTTTGTTGCCGGAAGGAACTGCCTTCTCGTCCGGACCCGGGGAAGTCCGCACCGTCGCAGTGCAACCGGGCGCTTTCACCGTACATGGTCACCTGAAAATTCTCGCCCATTGACGAAGGCAGTTCGCTGCATAGCGACCAGATGTCGCGCGGCAAGATGCGCTGACTTGGGCAGCGCGAACTATGGGTATACCGCAAGTGGCGAGCTCTCCGCTATGCCCGTTGGCTGTGCGAAATGCGGTGCGCGACGCACCAAGGACGCGCACGTCGCGCTGATCCTCAGGCCCCAATGCCACCGGCTTTTCAGCCAACGACGTCTCCAACGCTTTTAGTTGCGGCCCCCCAGCCTTGGGTGGAAAATACCGACGCTTTTTCCGGGTTTAAAAAGGCGAGTTTTATCAATAGAGAAAAGGTGCACCTATGAATCGCAATTTGAAATTGGCTGCGCTTGCTTCAGCGCTTTTCCTAGGCGTTGCGGGCGCAGGCGTTGCTATCGGCGCGGACATGGACAAAGACAAAGAAGCGCAAAAAATGAAGAACGTGGAGGCGGGCTATTGGGAAACGAAGGATCTGTTGCGCCTCATGGATAAGGACAAAAACGGAAAGGTCTCCAAAAAGGAGTTTATGGAGTACATGGAGGCCGAATTCGACCGCCTTGATACTGACCATAATGGCGAACTGGACGTCAGCGAGTTGTCGCAAATGAAGATTGGTAAGCACACCGGGGGTTCGGGCAGCCGATAGGTTTATCCAAAGGCGTGGACCAAGGAGAATCCCAAATCGAGCGCCTTGCTCGGCGGCGGATTGTCGCAAGCATCGCAGCGCGCTTTTTGCCCTGATGCGTGTCCCCATTTCCGTTCGACGCACAAAAAGTTAGCAAGCCCAGGACGGCATTGCGCTGGACAATGCGCGCGATGTAGTTGGCCTCGTTAATTACCGAGGGTGTTGTGCGCCGCGAGCGGCCGTGTGCTGTTCGAAGGGAGCTTGAATGGCGATTTGCCAGGGCACATAGCGAATCTTAAAAGCCAGGCATTTGATCTTCTGCCTTGGCTCGCGCCGACTGGCGGCTTGCTTGTCGCACGGGCCCCGATTGCGCAAAAAAAGAACCATAGCGCCTTTGTCTTAAAGCGCGCTTTTCCCTGTCTCCCCAGTCCGGATACGCACTACGCGGTCGATTTCGCGGACGAAGATCTTTCCGTCGCCGATCTTGCCCGTGCGAGCGGAGCTTTGGATGGCTTCGATCGCACGTTCGACCGCCGCCTCCTCGACAGCCACCTCAATCAAGATCTTTGGCAGAAAGTTCACCTCGTACTCGCTACCGCGATACAAATGAGCATGTCCTTTTTGCCGCCCAAAACCCTTGGATTCAGTGATGGTAATACCCGGAAGGCCAGCCGCCGCTAGCGCTTCGCGGACATCGTCGAGCTTGAAGGGCTTTATGATCGCGGTAATGAGTCTCATACCTTCCCCACTCCCAGTGCCGCCCGCTTGTTCTCAGAACCGAAAGCCAACGGCGATCTGAATTATCTTACTTCCAACGGCTCTTGGCCGACGCGGCTTTTTCACCGCGGTGGTGCGGATCTGAAGAAGTTCAGTCCAAACCAGCGAATCGGCGAGGCAAAGTGCCGGCACGATGCGTAGCTTTGCGTCGTGGCCCTATTTAAGCGATGGCCCAGTGCACGCGCGACAGAAAGTCGCCCGCAACGGAGAAGAAAATCCTTTTTGACGCTGACCTCGCGCCCGCTTGCGACAGGGAGCGAAATGTGAGAGGACGCTGCGCTTGTTTAGTTCGTTCCTGCTGCTGGCGCTTGCGGGCTGGCGGTTTGCCGCGCAACCTCGGTTCGATTCCACCACCCACCGCCTAGCGCCTGGAAGAGTGCCGCTGTGTCCCCATAGCGGTTGCTCTGCGCCTGGACCAACGTGATCAATGACTGCTGGTAGGCCTCTTGTGCCGCGAGCAGGATGAGGTAATTGACGTAGCCCATCTTGTACTGCCGTTCGGTCACGTCCATCATCACCTTTGCGGCCCGTTCGGCTTCCTTGCAGGCGGCGAGGCTGTCCGCATCGGCCTGGATTGCATGCAACGTATCCGCGACATTTTGAAAGGCTGTGATCACCGTGCTGCGGTACTGCGCCTGCGCCTGCAACAGACCCTCCTCGGCAGCGCGTTGCCGATGCAAAAGGGTGAAACCCTCAAACAGCGGTTGTGTTACATCGCCGAGGAGGTTCCAAAACGGTCCGCCGTTGCGAAACAGCCAGGAAGCCTGGTTCGCCATGCCGCCGACTGCCCCGTTGATCGTAAATTGCGGCAAGCGAGCAGCCACAGCTACGCCGACTTGGGCGCTGGCTGAATGTAGTTGCTCTTCGGCCGCGCGCACATCGGGGCGTTGATCGACGAGCTTCGAAGGCAAGGTCACCGGCAAGTCGGTCGGCAGCTTGAGCGAAGAAAACTCAAACGTCGTGTCGATATCGGCATTGGGCAATTCGCCCAGCAAAGCCCGCAGCAAGTCATGCGTGAGCTCGAGCTGCTTGAGCAGCGGGGGCAATTGCTCGCGCGCCTGGGCCAGCGCCGACTCCTGCGCAGCCACATCCAGGCGCATGACATAGCCCAAACGAAATTGGTCGCGCAAAATCTCCAACGCCCTGGCGTTTTGATCGATAAAGTGCTGTGTCGCTTCGATCTGCGCACGCAGGGACGCTTCCTGTATCGCCGCAGCCACGACGTTTCCGGCGAGCGTGATATAGGTCGCTTCCATTTCGTA
>CAZCNZ010000072.1:0-5697 GCA_964500245.1 uncultured Thermoplasmatales archaeon
CCCGCGATCGGCCGCACCGACCCCGATCCGACCCCGTGCGTGTCGATCGCGCGACGGGCCGCCTCCTTGAGACGGGGGTGGTTCGAGAGACCGAGGTAGTTGTTCGAACAGAACATCAGCACCTTCTTCCCGTCGATGTGGCACCACGGGGCGCTCGGCCCCTCGAGCACGCGCAGGCGCCAGTCGAGGTTCGCGTCGACGAGTTCGCGGTACTCCGTTCCGAGGAACGAGGTGGGGTCGCGCATCTTACCACTTCGCCTCGAGCGAGACCTTCGCCGCCTGCATCGTCTGGATCAGGTCCATCGCCCGCGGAAGGTCGCGGATGGGAAGCCGGTGGGTGATGATCTGGCTCATCTTCTCCCGGAACGCCGGGTCGGCCAAGAGTCCTTTCACCTGGAACCAGGTCTCGAACATCCGGCGTCCGAAGATTCCGTGGATCTTCGCCGCCTTGAAGATCACCGCGTCATCGAAGTCGAGGGTGGCGGCGTGGTCGAAGAGACCGAGCAAGGAGACGCGTCCGCCCGGGGTCAACGCATCGAAGACGAGCTGGAGGGCCGCCGGGTGGCCCGACATCTCGACCGCGACGTCGACGCCCCGACCTTCGGTCTCTTCGCGGATCGTCTTTGCGGCCGGCACGTTCGGGTCGGTCGGGTCGAGCACCCGGTCCGCGCCCATCTTCTTCGCGAGCGTCGCCCGGAGCGGGTTCACCTCGGTGGCGAAGATCCTTCGGGCGCCCAGCGTACGGGCCACGGCGATGGACAACAGTCCGATCGGACCGCACCCGGTGACGAGTACGGTTCCCCCCGCGAGGTCTTCGAGGTTCTCCTCGGGGAGAAGGGAGTGGACGGCGTTCCCGAGCGGCTCCTGGATCGAGGCGAGCGCGGGGTCGAGGTGCGGATCGTTCTTCCAGGCGTTGAGCTCGGGGAGGACCGCGTACTCGGCGAACACCCCGTTGCGGTCGACGCCCAGCACCTGGACGTTCTCGCAGATGTGCATCTTCCCCGTCCGGCACTGGTAGCACGTTCCGTCGACGATGTGCGTCTCCGCCGAGACGTGGTCCCCCACGTGCAGGCTCCGCACCCGCTTTCCGACCTCGACCACCTCGCCCGAGACTTCGTGACCGAAGATCATCGGGACGTGTCGAACGCGGGCCTGGGCCCACTCGTTCCAGACCCAGATGTGTACGTCCGTCCCGCAGATCGAGGAGGCCTTCACGCGGACCAGGACTTCGTCGTCCCCCGGTTTCGGGTCGGGTACGGTCCGTATCTCTCCTCCGGGACCTCGCTCGGGCTTCACGAACGCTTGCACAATGACCCGCTCCGGCCGTGGGAAGGCGTGCGCGGTTTAACGATTGGGGAGTTCCGGGTCCCGGCATCGTGCGCGCGGATCGGACGGCCGCTCTACGCGCGCGTCCGAGCGGGACCGGGACGAATCGTCGGTTTTCGAGGAGAAATCCGGCTCTCTGACGGTCCCGGCCCCTCGCGCGCGCGAGCGCTTATATAGGGCACCCTTCTCCCCCGCCCGCACCGGAGGTAGGACCCGCTATCGACCCATGGCCAGGCGTCATCGACCGAGGCGAGGATCCCTCGCCTACTCCCCCCGTTCCCGGGCCGTACGGCCCGTTCCGCGCGTCCGTTCGTGGGCTCCGGGGTCGAAACCGGTGGCGATCGAAGGGTTTGCCGGCTTCAAGGTCGGGATGACCCACGCCTTCATCGTCGACTATCGGAAGCGGTCGACCACCGCGGGTCAGGAGGTTGCCATTCCGGTCACGGTCGTCGAGGTCCCACCGCTTAGGGTCGCGGCCGCCCGGGTGTACGCCCGTCACCCCTACGGCTCGAAAGTCGTTTCGGAGGTCTGGGCGTCCGGTCTTTCGGAAGAGTTGTTCCGACGGATCCCGAAGCACCCCGCCAGCCCTCCCGAGGCCGTGGAGGCGTTCGGAAAGTCGCCGGGGGACGAGGTCCGACTGGTGGTCCACACCCAGCCCCAACTCCTCACCGGTACCGGTTCGAAAACCCCGCTCCTGTTCGAGGTCCGCGTCGCCGGCGAGAAGTTCGATGAGCGGAGGGCGTTCGCCGTCGAGCAACTCGGTCGCGAGATCCCGGCGGACCAATTGACCAAGGAAGGAGAGTTCGTCGACGTCATCGGGGTCACGAAGGGGTTCGGGTTCCAGGGCCACGTTCAGCGCTGGGGCGTGAAGCTCCAGCCTCGCAAGAACTCGAAGCACCGGCGCATGATCGGGACGCTGGGGCCCCACAACCCGAGTTTCGTCACCTATCGAATTCCTCAGGCAGGGCAGCAAGGGTACCACCGTCGCACTCAGTTCAACATGCGGGTCCTCAAGGTGGTCCGCGACCCGCGCACGGACCCGATCACCCCCGCGGGAGGGTTCCCCCACTACGGTGAGGTTCAGAGCGCCTGCATCGTCCTGCACGGCTCGCTCCCCGGGCCGGCCAAGCGTCTCCTCCGGTTCCGTGCCCCGATGCGGAGCCACGTGACGGCGGTCGAGAAGGTCGACCTCCGCTACTTCAGCACGCGCTCGAAGCAGGGAGCATGACGCCCGACCCTTCCCCGAGCGAGCGGCTGTCGGTCGCGGAGCGCGCGACGCCGCACCACCGGGTCCATCTTTTCGGTGTCGACGGAAAACCGGGAGCGCTCCTTGCGCTCCCGCTCGCGTTCTCCACCCCCGTTCGACCGGACCTCATCCAGCGGGCCGTCGTGGCCGCGCAGAGTCACCGCCGCCAGCCGTACGGTGCAAGCCCGACCGCCGGCCTTCGCCACTCGGTCGAATGGTCCGGAAAGGGCAAGGGTGTCGCGCGCACGCCCCGACTGATGGACTCGATGACCGGCGCCCAGGCGCCGAACACCGTCGGCGGCCGCCCCTCCCATCCGCCCAAGGTCGAACGGATCTGGGCGAAGAAGATCAACCGAAAGGAGCGGCAGCTCGCTTTCACCTCGGCGCTCGCCGCGACGCGGGATGCGAAGCTTGCGGCCGGCCGCGGCCACGCGGTCCCCCACGCCCTCCACCTTCCCGTGGTCGTCGAGGACCCGGTCGAGGAGATCGCTAAGACGCACGACGCCCGGCTCCTCCTGGAGCGGCTGAAGCTCTGGGACGACGTCGTCCGGGCCCGCGCCGGGATCCACCTCAAGGCGTCGGGAAGGGCCCGCCGCCGGGGACGGGTTCGACGCACTCCGCGCAGCCTCCTTCTCGTCACGAGCGGTCCCGGTAAGGCGCTCGGGTTCCGGAACCTCGCGGGGGTCGAGGTCGTACCGGCGCGTCATCTCGCCACCGAGGACCTGGCTCCCGGCGGCGCCGCGGGCCGCCTCACCGTCTTTTCACGGGCGGCGGTCGAGTCGCTGCGCGAACGCCTCGGGGAGGTCGCGCCATGACGACCCTCCAGCACCGGATCATCCTGCACGCCTACGTCACCGAGAAGTCGATGGACGAGATGGAGCGGCAGAACAAGCTCGAGTTCGTCGTCGACCGGCGGGCGAATCGCGCCGACATCCGAAAGGCGGTCGAAGAGACGTACAATTGCAAGGTGGCCAAGGTCACCGTCAAGATCGTTCAGACGGGCAAGATCGCCACGGTCCGGTTCACGAAGGAGTTCTCCGCCGAGGACATCGGTGGACGGGCGGGAGTGTTCTGATGGGAAAGCGCGTCATCTCCCGCCGGCGCGGCAGCGGCACGGGCCGGTACCGGTCCCCGAGCCACCGGCACCACGGACCGATCTATCACCCGGCACCCGAGATCGTCGGGGAAGGGAGGGTCGTCGCCATCGTTCCGGCCCCCGGGCGCTCGGCTCCCGTCGCCGAGGTGCTCGCCCCCGAAGGCTCGACCGTGCGGATCCTCGCGACGGCCGGCCTCGCCACCGGTGACACGGTCGCCTTCCAGGACGGCAAGCTCGACCGTGGGTCGATCCTGCCCCTCGGCAAGATCCCGGACGGGACGCTCGTCTCGAACCTCGAGGTCAAGCCGTTCGATGGGGGCCGGCTCGTCCGCGTCGCCGGCGCGAGCGCGCTCGTGGTCGCGCACTCCGGCTCCGACGTCACCGTTCAACTTCCGTCCGGCGCCTTCAAGCAACTGCTCGCGACCTGCCGGGCGCAGGTCGGGGCCGTCGGTGGTGGGGGCCGCAAGGAACGCCCGGTCATCAAGGCCGGCAAGAAGTTCTGGGCGACACGTTCCCTCGCGCGCGCACCGTTCAAGGTCCGCGGGGTCGCGATGAACCCGGTCAACCACCCGTTCGGGGGCGGCGCGCACCAGCACGTCGGTCGCCCGAGCACGGTGTCGAGCGGCACGTTGCCCGGCGCGAAGGTCGGACGGTTCTCGCGCTCGGCCCGGAAGAAGCGGCAGCTCCGCGAAGGGAGGGGCACGTAGCGATGCCGAAGGCACGTCGCGCGAAGAAGGTCGAGGCCCGCCGGAAGCGGGAGTTCACCCTGCGGGGGAAGACGCTCCCTGAGCTCCAGGCGCTGAACCTTGAGGAACTCGCCAAGGTCGTCACGGCCCGGGCCCGCCGGTCGATCCGGAGGGGCTTCAACTCCGAGACCACGCTCTTCTTCGAGCAGATGCGGTCGAGCGACCCGGCGAAGGTCGTCCGCACGCACTGCCGCGACGCCCTCGTGCTCCCCGAGCATGTGGGCCGCCGGGTCGCCGTCCACAACGGGAAGGAGTTCAAGGAGATCGAGGTCCGACCCGAGATGATCGGACACTACTTCGGGGAGTTCTCGCTGACCCGCCGGTTCGAGAAGCACTCGGGACCCGGCGTCGGGGCCACGCGTTCGTCGAAGTTCATGCCGCTGAAGTGAGGGAGGAGGTCGGACGATGAGAGGCTACACCTACCGCGGCGAATCGGGCGTCTCCGTCGCCCGGGCCCGGGGGGTGGAGCTCCCCATCTCTCCGAAGAAGACCTATGAGATCCTCAACGCGATCCGCGGCCTTCCGGTCGACCGCGCGACCACCGTCCTCGAGGACGCCATCGCGCTCCGCCACGCGATCCCGTTCCGGCGGTACAACCAGGAAACGGCACACCACGTCGGCAGCGGTCCGGGACGCTACGCCAAAAAGGTCGCCCAGAACGTGCTGAAGGTCCTCGAGAACGCGAAGGAGAACGCGGAGTACGAGGGGCTGGACGCGGACCGACTCTTTGTGAAAGTCGCCGCCAGCAGCCGGGGCCGCATCCGGAAGGCCAGCATGCCCCGGGCCCACGGCCGCGCAACGGCGTGGCACGAGCAGACCACGCACGTCGAGATCATCCTCGCCGAGCGCAAGGAGGTCGAGTAGGATGACCGCCGAGCGTAAGGTGATCCAGGAGCAGATGCGCCGGGTCCTCCTCAAGGACTACCTCGTCCAGGAGAGCGCCCGCGCCGGCTTCGGTGGTCTCGACATCACGCGCACCCCGATGGGCACCCGAGTCACGCTGATCTGCGAGCGCCCGGGAATCCTGATCGGCCACCGTGGCGAGCTCATCAAGCGGCTCACCGAGGACATCCACGCGCGCTTCCAGCTCGACAACCCGCAGATCGAGGTTCAGGAGGAGCGCTCGCCGAGCCTGAACGCCCAGCTGATGAGCGAGAAGCTCGCCTCGACGCTCGAGCGCGGTTGGCACTTCCGCCGGGCCGGGCATTCCACCGTCCGACGGATCATGGAGGCCGGGGCCCGGGGCTGCCAGGTGATCCTCTCGGGAAAGCTGACCGGCGAGC
>CAZCNZ010000073.1:0-15988 GCA_964500245.1 uncultured Thermoplasmatales archaeon
CGGCGCGCCGCGAGCCGGACCACCGAGCGACCTTCCGGCGTGTCGTCGAGGCTCGAGCTCAGCATCGCCGCATCGAGGAGTTCCGGAACCGGGACGTCCGGGGCCGGCACGAACTGGACGGCGAGCCGGTTCCCGACGGTGATCGTCCCGGTCTTGTCGAGGATCAGGACGTCGAGGTCCCCGGCGGCCTCGACCGCCTTCCCCGACTTCGCGATCACATTCGCGCGGGCGACCCGGTTGATCCCCGAGATCCCGATCGCCGGGAGGAGCGCGCCGATCGTCGTCGGCATCAGGCAGACGAACAACGCGACGATCGTCGCGATGTCGATGTAGATGATGTTCGTGAAGTCGGCGAGGAAGATGAACGTCACCACCACGGAGAACAGGGCGATCGTGAACGCGTAAAGGAGGACACCGAGCGCCAGTTCGTTCGGAGTCCGATCTCGCCCCTGTCCTTCCACCAGCCGAATCAACCGGTCAAGGAACGATTCGCCTCGCACCGTCGTGACGCGGATCTGGATGGTCCCCTGGAGGAGAGTCGTGCCTCCGAGGACGCTCGTCTTGTCGCCGCCGCTCTCGCGGGTGACGGGCTCCGACTCCCCCGTCATCATCGACTCGTCGATGAGCGCCGCCCCCCGGATCACGTCGCCGTCGATCGGAATCGGCTCGCCCGGTCGAACTTCGACGGTGTCCCCGATCCGGAGCACGTCCGAGGCGACCCAGACGGCGGTCCCGTCGGGGCGGATCTGCCGGGCGCGCACCCCGCTTCGGATCTCGCGCAGGCTATCGGCCTGCGCCTTTCCCTGGGCCTCGGCGATCGCGTCCGACAGGTTGGCGAACCAGAGGGTGAGGAACAAGATGACGGTGACCGCGAGATAGTAATCGGGGTTGTACGTGTGCGCGATGTCGGGGAACGCCCAGGGGATAATCGTCAGCACGACGAGGAACAGGAACAGGAGATACACCGAGAACATCACCGGGTTGTGGATCTCGCGTCGGGGGTCGAACCCCTTCAGGGAGGCCGCGAAGACCCTTCGCCAGGAGGTGTGCGGCACCCGGCGCACGGAGACGTGAGCCCCTGGCTCGATCGAGAGCGGCGCCGCCACGCTACATCCCTCCGAAGATCTGGGCCAGCGGGCCCATCGCCATCACGGGCAGGAAGAGGAGCGCCGTCGCGACGATCAGGAACAGCGTGATGTAGAGCGTGAACGTGAGGCTCGCGGTCCTCAGCGTTCCCACGCCGGCGGGAAGGACCTCTTGGTGCGAGAAGAGGTCCGAGACCTTGAGCATCGCCCAGATCGGCACGAAACGGCCGACGAGCATCACGATGGCCCCGGCGATGTTGAAGAAGAGCGTGTTGTCCGTGAACGCCGAGGTGGAGAGGGCGCTCCCGTTGTTCGCCGACTCGGAGGTGAACTCGTAGAGGACCGAGGTGAAGTTGTGGGAGGTGGCGCCGATCGTCGAGGCGTCGACCACCACGAAGTTCCCGGCGACCGCCACCACGAACGGGAGCAGGATGCTCGCGGGATGGATCAGGAGCGCCAGGGCCGCCCACTTCACCTGGGACGTGCCGATCTTCTTCCCGAGGTATTCCGGGGTCCGGCCGACCATCAGGCCGCCGACAAAGATCCCGAGGACCGCGAACAGGAGCAGCATCCCGAAACCGGTGCCCTCACCGCCCGGGGTGCTTTGGGTGAACATGCCGAACAGCAGCACCAGTTGGCCGATGGGGGAGAGCGAACCGATCTGGAGGTTGTTCGCCCCGACGTTGCAGTAGACGCTCACCACCTGGAACGTGGAGGACTCCGGAAGGCTGAACCGGGTGTCCTGGCCGACCGGATACCCGTTCGTCTGCGGGCCGAGGCCGGCGACGGTGGAGAGCGCCGGGTTGGTCGCCGCCTGGAAGACAATGAACAGCGTGAGCGCGATCGAGAGGATGATGACAATCGTCCCGATGTACGGCCACGCCTCGCTCTTCCGACGAACGATCTCACCGAAGGCGAAGGGCGCCGACAGCGGGAACAGGAGCATCAGACCGATGCCCCACAGGTTCGAGAGGGCCGACGGGTTCGCGAGCGGGGAGGCCGCGTTCGCGCTGTAGAATCCGCCTCCGTTCGTCCCCAGGAGGGAGATCGACTGAAAGCTCGCGACCGGGCCCAGGTAGATCGTCTGGGTCCCCCCCGTAAGCGGATGGGCGGTCACATACGCCGTGAACGTCTCTGGAACGCCGAGAAGCACGAGGACGACCGCGCCGAGGATGGCAATCGGAAGGAGAAGGCGGGTGAGCGACCGGACCATGTCGACGTAGAAGTTCCCGATGGTCCCGTCCTTGCGGACGAAGCCGCGAATCATCGCGGCCATCGCGGAGAGCCCCGTCGCCGGGGAGAGGAACAGGGCGAGCGGCCAGGCGATCGTGAGCGAGCCGAGGCTCAGCTGGGCCTCGTTCGTGAAGTGCGTGAAGTCGGTGTTGGTGGTGAAACTGGACGCCGAATGGAACGCGAGGTCCCATCCCATGTTGGGGATGCCGAGCGGGTTGAGCGGCATCTCCGACTGATAGAAGAAGAAAACGAACAGGAACAGCAGCACCCCGGCGTTGACCATCAGGAGGGCGAGCATGTACTCCCGCGCCCGCATCGAATGCCGCGGCGACGTTCCGAGGAGACGGTAGATTCCGTTCTCGACCGGCGTGAGGAGCGCGTCCCCGAACAGGGGGCGGTTCATGTAGACGCGGCCGAGGTAGCTACCGAACCACGGGGCGATGGCGATGGCGAGTGCCAGAACGAGGATGATGTCCCAAAGCGAGCGGATGTCGAACGACATCGACCTCTTTTCAGAATCGTTCGGGGTGGATCATGCAGTACACGAGGTAGCAGGTGAGACCGACGCAGATCAGCGTCAGCGCCACGAGGCCGAGGTGCTGCGAGACCCAAACGAAAGGACCCATCGGACGCCTTAGAGCGTTGGACCCGGGAGTCGGTATTTAGCCTCAGTGACCGAGAGGCACCATCGCATGCGCCGACCGAAGGTTTATACGCCGTCCTTCGGGCGCCCGGCGTCGGCGGTTTCCTCGGCCGGCACGCCCTCCGTCGACCGCTTCCTCGCCTCGCGCGACAGCCGTCGGACGATGCGACGCATCGCCTGTTCCCGCCGGACCTCCGCGACCTGGTAGCGCACGTCGCGCGTCTCCCGGGTCAGGAGCACGGTCACCCGACCGAGGGAACTGCGCCCGGTCCGGCCCCGACGCTGGATCGCACGAATCTCGCTCGGTACCGACTCGAAGAACACCACGAGGTCGACGTCCGGGACGTCGAGACCCTCCTCCGCCACGCTGCTCGCCACGAGGATGGGGAACTGCCCTCCCCGGAATGCGGATAATATCCGTGCCTGGTCCTTCTGATTCATTCCCTTGTCGTCCGCGTCCCGGGTCGCCTGGCCGACGAACCGGCCCGTCGTCCACCCCTGGAGCTCGAGCATCGACTGGATCGACTGGATGGTGTCGCGGTACTGCGCGAAGACCAGGATGCGGGGGGGGTGTTCCCGAGGTCGCTCTAGGGTTTCCCGGACGAGCTCCACGAGCGCGTCGAGCTTCGGGTGGGACGACTCCCGGGAGGTTCTCAGGAACTCCTCCGCCTCGTTCCGGGCGGTGACCACCTCTGGGAGCTTCAGCACCGCGAGGTCGCCCCGGCTCGGCTTCTCCTTCCCGGCCAACCGGTCGAGGTAGTGGACGAATGGGGCCAGCCCCTGGGTCTCGAGGCGTTCGAGGGCGTGGTGGAGGTGAAGGAGCACGAGTTGATGGTATAGCGGACCGAACCGGCGGACCATCGGCCCGGGGCGGGCGAAGATCTCGGCCCGCAACGCGATCAGGTCCTTCACCGATAGTGACTTGATCTGCTTCTTGCGGAGGTAGCCCATCTTCTGCAGCTTCCGTGCAGTCGCGTGGGCGGCCGTCTCCAGAAGCTCCCGAATGTGCTGGGATTCCGGCGGGAGGTCGACCCAGCGGTATTCGACCTCGATCGGCTGCACGTACTCCCGAACGCCGTCGTCCTCGCGCGTCCGGGCCTCGATGCGCTGGAACCCAAGATTCGCCACGACCTCCTCGATGCGTTCGTCCTTCCCTCCCGGTGAGGCGGTCAGGCCGAGGACTCTGGCTCCCGCGGGGCGTTCGGTCCGGTACCGGGCCGCCAGCGGTACGTAGGCGTACTTGCCGACCGCATGGTGCGCCTCGTCGAAAATCACCAGCTCCGCCTCGGCGAGCGTGTACCGGCCCGCCGCGAGGTCGTTGACGACGATCTCCGGGGTCGCGAACACCACGTCGGCGGTCTCCCACGCTCCCTCCCGGATCGGCCGGCGTACCGTGCCCGTGAAGCGGGCCGACCGAAGTGGAGTGAGCCACCGTGCGAACGCGTCCGCGTGTTGCTGGACGAGCGGTCGGGTTGGCGCTAGAAAGACGACCTTCCCGTCCGACCGACGGAGGATTTCGGCGGCGATCAGTGCGGCAATGACGGTCTTCCCGAGCCCGGTCGGCAGGACGACCAAAAGGTCCTCGGAAAGACCGACGCGGGCCATGTCGAGCTGGAACGGCAGCGCGCGTACCTCCCCGGGTCTCACCAGCGGATGGACGATGTGTCCCTCGGCGACTTCCCAGATACCGGGCAGCGCGGGGGGATGCGCCCGCCCTGCCGGTGCCTCGACCGCGATGGGCCCGGCCTCGCCCGAGAAGTCGTCGAGGCGTCGCTGCGAGCTCACGGCACCCGTTCCCGTCCGCCGTAGCGAACGTCGCGCCTTAGACGCTTTGCCCGTCCCCGAGCGCGGGTCAGAGGAATCGGACGCCGCTCGGAAGGTCGCCGACGTACCGCTGGAACCCCGCCGGCCAGCCGGACGCGTCGAGCCCCTTCTGGGCGAGGAACGCGGTCAGCCACCGTTCGAGCCCGATGCCGGTGCACCCGGACCAGAGTTCGCCCTTCTGGGCCTTGATCGAGAACGCCTTCGTGTACTTGTCGCCGACAATCGACAGGTTCTGGAACTCGAGCCACTCGGACTGTTCCCGCGTCCCGCGGTACGGGAGGTACGCCTCAAAGTCGATCGTTCCCTTCACTCGGGTCTGAGCGTCCTCCACCCCGACCTTGCCGCTCTGCTGCATGTAGAACGGGGTCACCCAGGCGGTCCTCCACTCGAGTTCCAGCACCTCGTCGAACACGTGCCGGTACCGCTCGAGCAGTCGCTCTCTCAGGGCGATCAGATCGTCCGGTGCCCCGAGGTACACGGGCTCGATCCGGTGAAACTCGTCAACGCGCTCGAGTCCATGGCGACCCCCGCTCTCGTAACGGTTCGACACGGCGGCCCGGTCGAAGATCTTGAACGGAAGGCTCTCGGAAGAGAGCGTCCGGCCGGAGAGCCACCAGTAGACCGTCGGGCACTGCGCGTAGCAGGAGACGGCGGAGGGCCGGGAGACCATCCGGGCGAGCTCCTCCTCTGGGACCTGACGGGTGATCTTGACGAGGTCGGTGAATCGCTCCCACGCCGCCGGGTCGCGGGTCTTCGGCTCCGTCACGTAGTAGAGCTCCCCGGGGAGACCCTCGAGATGGCCGGTCTTGAGCAGGATGTCGAACGAATCGTGGTGGGGCTGAACCACCTCCTGGAACCCGAGCGGCCGCAGCACCTCCTCGAGCGCGATGCGCTCCATCGTCCGGAGGAGGTGGGCGGGGATCGGTCCGAGGAACCACTTGCCCTTGGTCGGCCCCGACCGGACCCAGTGGCGCTTCAACATCTCCTCGGTCGGGTCGGCTCGGAAGGAGTGCTCGCGGGGGGCGCTCGCGGAAAGCAGGGACCAGAATTGCTCCTTGCCCTCGTACGCCTGACGGCGAGCCTTCTCCTGGACCAGCACGACCGTGCGGTCCATCCAGTTGTCGCGCAGCCCCTCCTCGCCGAGTCCGGTCAGGGAGAGGGTAGCGACCGTCCCTTCGACCGTAAGGTGGTGCGGTATCGGGAGCGTAATCTGAGCCTTCGGGGCCGCGTCGAGGGGGAACTCCGTCCGGTAACGTGTCGCGACAAACGTCCTGACCCCGACCCGAGCGGTCCGTCCGAACTCGTCCCCGAGCCGACGCACGAAGGCGAGCAGCGCCTGGTGGGGCCGGGGTCCGGTCGACTCGAGCACGAGGTGAAGAGTCTCCCCTTCAAGCTTCCATTCGGCGAGCCGCCCCTCGCCCCTTTTGCCAATGGTGTGGGCGATCGCGTCGGCCGCGAGACGCGGGATGACCTCGTCGACCGGTACGGACGGGGGGAGGCTTCCGCTGAGGGTCAGCTCGGCCTCGAGGCGGTGCTCCATCGGCCTGAGGACCCGAGGGCGGGTTATAACTCTCGACGGACACCGCCCCTGGTGGGGTTCGAGGTGGCCCGGTCTCGCCGCCGGCCCGTGAGGCACGCTTTTAGCCGTCCCGTTCTCCTTCGAGCCCGCTGAGGGTCCATGCCGGCCAAGGTCGAGGAATTCGGTCACTTCATCGGCGGAAAGTGGGTCGTTCCCCCCCGTGCGAAGCGGTTCGAGACGGTGAACCCGTCGACCCGGGAGCCGGTCGGCTCATTCGTACTCGGGACCCCGGACGACGTGAACGCCGCGGTTGCGGCCGCCGCGAAGGCGTTTCCCGCCTGGCGGGACACCCCCGCTCCGGTCCGAGGGGAGATCCTCCTCGGGGTGGCCCGTCGAATGAAGGAGGCCAAACCTTCCCTTGGCCGGACGGTCACTCGAGAGATGGGGAAGGTGATCAGCGAGGGTCTCGGGGACGTGCAGGAATCGATCGACTTCATCGAGTACATGGCCGGCGAGGGGCGCCGCCTGGCGGGCGAAACGATCCCGTCGGAGCTCCGGTCGAAGTTCTGCATGACGGTCCGGCAACCAAAGGGGGTCGTCGCCTGCATCACGCCGTGGAACTTCCCGACCGCCATCCCGAACTGGAAGATCGCCGCGGCGCTCATCACCGGTAACACGATCGTCTTCAAGCCGGCGACGGCCACGGCGCGCTGCGGGGCGGAGGTCGTCCGGCTGTACGAGGATGCTGGTCTCCCGCCCGGCGTCCTCAACTTCGTCACGGGCTCGGGCAGCGTCGTCGGGAACGCGCTTGTCGCGGACCCGAGGGTCCGGACGGTCTCGTTCACGGGAGGGGTAGAGGCCGGACGGGACGTCTACGTGCGCGGGGCCCAGGGCCTCAAGATGGTCCACCTCGAGCTCGGAGGGAAGAACCCGGTGATCCTGATGGACGACGCCGACCTTCCGCTCGCGCTCGATGGGGTGCTGTTCGGGGCGTTCGGCACGGCCGGTCAGCGGTGCACCGCGACGAGCCGTCTCATCCTTCACGCGAAGGTGTACGACCAGTTCCTCGAGATGCTCACCGACCGCCTCGACCAGTTCCCGGTCGGCGACCCCCTCGACCCGAAGACCGGCATGGGACCCGTCGCCTCCGCCGACCAGGAGAAGAAGATCCTCGAGTACATCGAGATCGGCAAGAAGGAAGCCAAGCTCCGCTACGGAGGCGCGAAGCTCGTCGGTGGCGCCTACGACCGGGGGTTCTTCATCGAGCCCACGATCTTCGAGACGAAGCATGGGACGCGAATCTCCAAGGAGGAGATCTTCGGCCCGGTGCTCTCCGTGATCCGGGTGAAGGAGTACGCGGAGGCCGTCAAGGTGGCGAATGATGTGGAGTTCGGCCTCTCGTCGTCGATCTACACGCGCGACGTGAACCGAGCGTTCCAGGCGATCCGCGACCTCGAGGCCGGCATCACCTACATCAACGCGCCCACGATCGGGGCGGAGGTGCAGCTCCCGTTCGGCGGGATCAAGAACACGGGGAACGGCGGACGCGAGGCCGGCAGCGTGGCGATCGAGGAGTTCACCGAGATCAAGAGCGTCTTCATCGACTTCTCGACCAAGCTCCAAAAGGCCCAGATCGATTCCGAGACGGCCGCATGACCCCCTACCGCGCGACCGACGAGCAGCTCGACCGGGAGATCGCGGCGCTCGAGAGGATCGCGCGGGTCCGCCTTCGCCGGGCCGCGGCCGAACTGAACGACATCGACAAGGACCTCCGGGAACTAAGGAAGGAGCGTATCCGCCGGCGGGCCGAGGTGCCGCCGGTCGCCGAGTCGGTGCCCCAGGGCGAGCAAGTCGCCTAGCCGTTCCCCCCGGGCAGGGGAGGACGGCGCGGCGACCGGCTCAGAGGTACTGCTTGTCGGTGTAGCAGTAGTACCGGCCGTACTGCGCGATGTACGTGCTCGGTTGCCCACAGTGGGGGCAGACCGGTGTGGCGGGGGTCGGCGGCGGCGGAGGCGGTGCCATCGCCGAGATGCCGGCACCCGCGGGGACGCTCTGCATCGGAGGTGCGGGACCCGAGGGACCCGACGGCGGCGCGACCGAGCCCGCGGGCGAAAGGGGCGTCGCGGGTGGGCCGCGACGGGACCGACGGGAGAGAAGCACCAGCGCGAGGGCCGCGACGATCACGACCACCACCGCGACCAGGACGAGGTCCAGGACGGGGAAGCCCTTCGTGGAACCGCCTCCGCTCGAGTGGGTCACGGCGGCGTACTGCTGCTCGGCGATGTTGACCGGTTCCGGTCCCGCGGTAAGCTGGATCGACGGCCCCGCGGCGCCGAGGGGGCCGCTCGCGCTTCCCGAGGCACCCGCCCCGATGATCCCGGGGCCCTGCTCGTAGTAGGCGGACTCGCCCGTTGGAGCCCCGATCGGGCTCGCGGCCGTCTGAAGCGTCTCCACCGGGAACGAGGGGCCGTGGCTCAGCGCGAGCCCTCCCAGCCCGTAGAAGACCCCGCCGTACATTCCGAACGGGATCAGGATCCATCCGTCCGCGGCCTCGAAGGTGCCGTTGTTGAAGTCGAGGGCGATCAGCTGGGCGGTGACCTGGGTGGGCGGATGGGTGTAGTTGTCGTAGAGCGTGTACTGGCCGAGGTCGGTTCCGTTGACGAACAAGGTGCCCGACGGGGCGACCGTTCCCGAGGTCCAGTTCGCGACCGTGCCGCCCTGTCCGTTGTAGCCGGTCGCCGAGAAGCTGTAGCCGCTCGTCCAGGAGCCGGTGGCGGAGAACGGAGCGCTCGAGTTCCAGACGTCCCCGGGCTGGGGGTTCAGAGGAACGAGGCCCAGCGGCGTCGCGAACGTGACGGAACTTTGCTCGTGAGCCCCGAAATCGAAATTCGCGCTCCCCGAGACGGCGGTCCCGTTCGGTCCGAACGGACCGGCGATCGAGTAGCTACCGCTGAAGTTGAAGGCCTCCTGCGAGGCCGCGTTCATGACCGCGAGCGCCGGGGTACTGCCGCTCGCCGGGGTCGTCATGTTGACCGTCCCGGTGGACGTGACGTTCGTGAAGCCGGACGCGGTTTCTTGGCCATTCAGGGTGAGGCTCACGGATTCGGAGTGGCACGGACCCGTCCCGTTCTGAATGCAGGCGGAGAGCGAGTATTTCGCCGTGGCGTTCAGGGCCGCCTGGCTCTCGATCATCGTCTGAGTCGCGGAGACGTTGGTCTGGGTGAAGATCACGACCCACTCGATGTAGTACTGGAAGTTCAGCGAATAGGACTCGTTCGTCAGGTTGCCGCCGGGACAGCTCGCGTTCGAACAGCTGTACGAGGCCGATGCGTTGCCTCCGAACGCCCACTGCTCCGTCGAGCCCCCCGCGGGGCGGAGGTGGGAACTCACCCCTGCCGCGGGCCCCGAGAACGCGAGGACCGCGACCGCGGCCACGACGACGAATGCCGCCGCCACCGCAACGCTCATTCGGAAGACACCGGCCACCCGAGGGCTACTCGACGAATCGCTCATGGTTTGGGACGTGGCGCGCGCATTCACTCTTCTTGGATAAAAACCTGACCAAGGCTCGGAGAAGCTCCCCCAAGGCATCGCCGGGGGCGCAAAAGACGCTAGAAACCGTCGGTCCGCGCCGGGTTGTCGAAGTTCGTGAGGAGCAGCTGCCCACGGGGCTTCGGCCGACCCACCGGGGCGATGAGGGGGTCCTCCTCGAGCGCGGGCATCGTCTCGGAGATCGGGACATCGACGATGATCTCCCGCGTGCGACCTCCGCGGCCCCGCGAAACGATCGTCGCCCGGATGAGGCCAAGGGACTCGAGCTCAGAGACGTAGTTCGAGATCGAGCGGGCATGGAGCGGCTGGAGCCCGAGGCGCTCCGCGAGGCGTCGGTAGCTATCGTACACTTCGCCCGTGAGGACCCCGTTCCGCCGTCGCTCGAACGACTGAAGGATTGCGTAGAGGAGCACCTTGCAGTGCGGCGGTAGCGTCCGGCAGCAGTCGACGATGATGTCCTGCTCCAGGCGGTTCTTCGCCTTCACGACATGGTCCGGCGTGATCCGCTTCGCGTGGTCTCGCTCCGCCATCTCCGCGGCCAGGCGAAGGAGCGCGAGCGCCCGACGGGCATCTCCGTTCTCAAGCGCGGCGTAGGCGGCACACCGCTCGACCACTCCGGGGTCGACCACGCCGTCGCGGAACGCCTCGCGCGCCCGGTCGCGCAGAATGTCCTGGAGCTGGGTCGCGTCGTACGGCGGGAACAGGACCTTCTCCTCGTTGAGGCGGCTGCGGACGCGTGCGTCCAGATGGTTCGTGAACTTGAGGTCGTTCGAGATCCCGATGATGGCGAGACGGGCGTTCTCGAGCTCGGTGTTGATCTGGCTCAACGTGTAGAGGATGTTGTCCCCGCTCCGGGCCACGAGGCGGTCCACCTCGTCGAGCACGAGCAGCAGGATCCCGCCCCTCGTGTCCATGAGGCGACGCATTCCGGATTGGACCCGGTCGAGGGACCAGCCGGTGGGGATCCGGTCCGCCTCGCTCTTCGCAAGACCGTTCGCGATCGTCTGGAGGAGGCTGTACGGGGTGTCGATGTTGCCGCAGTTCAGCGTGATGAACGTGACGCTTCCCGACAGGTCGGTGCGGCGCTGGACGTCCTGACGGACCTGCGCGACGACCGCCGTCTTCCCCGTCCCGATCTTCCCGTAGATGAGAAGGTTGGACGGAAGGTCTCCGCGAAGCGACGGGGCCAGTATCTCGGCGACCTGGCGGATCTGCTGTTCTCGGTGAGGAAGCCGGCTCGGGACGTACGAGTCACGCAGCACCTCCCGGCTTCCGCGGAACAGCTCGCTCTTCGCCGTGAGGATCGCATCGAGGATGCCACCGGTCGAGGGGACCGGGTTCCCGGGCGCGGGCGTCGCGGGGGCCGGCACCGGCCCTTGCGAGGCGCTCGCGCCCGGCCGGCGGTCGCCGATCGGCGTGGCCGCCGGAGTTGTCGTGGCGTTAGTTTCGAGGGGTTCCGGCGCGTCGACCGGCCGGTCTTCGTTAGCAGGTGACACCGTCGAAGCCTGCCCGGGCCTCGGGCGGGCGTGCGAAGAAGGCGAGCCATATGTACCTTTTGCCGGCACGAGCCCGTGCGCGCGCGTCGAACGCGTCGAATCTGCGCAAAAGGGCCGTCGGGGCGCCGTTTCGCACGACCGAACCCATTTGAAGGGGCGCCGCTGTCGCCCCGGCGATGTCCGGGTTCAGTACCGGCGAACCACGCGAGCACGCATCGACCGCCTCTTCGCTCTCAGTGCCGTTCCTGGTCCTCGCGACGGTCCTCATCGGGGTCGGCATGTTCGGCATGGCCTACTGGCTGGTGACGTTCCAATGGGTCTACTTCGCGTCCGTGATCCCGCTCGTCCTCGGGGCGTACATGCTGTTCACCCGAGGGACGGGACCGGACCGCGCGTAGCCGGAGCGCCGTCGCGATGTCGCAGACGGCGGACCCGTCGGCCCCCGTCGTCATCGTCAAACTTGGCGGCAGCGTGGTCACGCGGAAGCGGGAGGTCGAGCGGCTTCGTCCGAAGGTGTTGGCCCGCCTCGCTCGGGAAATCGCCGAGGTCCGGGACCGGAGGGTGGTCCTGCTCCACGGCGCGGGTTCGTTCGGTCACCCGGGAGCGAAGCGGTTCGGCCTTTCCCTTCCGCCGGGGAAGGGGACCTCGGGAGCCGAGCGCATCCGGGGGGCCGCTATCGTATCGGCGGAGGTCCGTCGTCTCCACCTCGCAGTCCTACGAGAACTCGTCCGGGCCGGGGCGTCCCCGGCATCGGTTCCGATGGCGACCCACGCCCGCAACCGGGCCGGCGAGCTCGTCCACCTCGACCCGTCCGCCATGAAGTCCGCGCTCGAAGGGGGATTCCTTCCCGTTTCGTTCGGCGATGTCGTGCCGGACGAGGCCTGGGGCTCCTCGATCCTCAGCGCCGACACCATCGCCGTGGCCCTGGTCGCTCCGCTCCGAGCCGAGCGGGTCGTTTTCGTGAGCGACGTCGAGGGGGTCCTCGAGGGTCCCCCGGGCCGGCGACGGACCCCGGTGGGCGAGGTCACCGCCGCTACCATTGCGGCCCTTCGTCCCCCCGCGGGAACGCCGGACGTCACCGGAGGAATCCGGGGGAAAGTGACGGCGATGCTCGCCATCGCCGCCGCCGGCGTGGACGCAGGACTTATTAGCGGACTGTCGGATGGAGCCGTCTCGCGCGCGATTCGAGGCGGGACGGAGTACGGGAGCTGGGCTCGTGCGAGATCCTCCTGAGCCGTCCGAGCCGGGCGGTCTGGACTTGAGCCACCGGAAGGCCGAGCACGTCAAGGTGGTCCTCGGCAAGGACGTCGAGGGCCGGTACCGTTACTGGAACGACGTCCAGCTCATCCACCGGGCGCTCCCGGAGGTCGACT
Organism: uncultured Thermoplasmatales archaeon; assembly: GCA_964500245.1. Lineage (GTDB taxonomy): Archaea > Thermoplasmatota > Thermoplasmata > Lutacidiplasmatales > UBA184 > Lutacidiplasma. Next base: position 12,726 of record CAZCNZ010000073.1, read on the forward strand.
TCGAGGAGATCGACACCTCGGTGACCTTCCTTGGGCACCGTCTCTCCGCCCCGATCGTCATCACCGGAATGACCGGAGGGTTTCCGGACGCCGCGAAGATCAACGAGAACCTCGCTCAGGCGGCCGCTGAGGTCGGGGTCGCGATGGGCGTGGGGAGCGAGCGGGCCGCGATCCTGAAGGGCCAGTATCCCGAGAGCTACTCCTGCGTCGCGCGCCACGCGGTCCCGCTAAAGTTCGCGAACATCGGCGCCCCGCAGATCGTTCCCCAGAAGCCGGGGGACCGGGTCGTGGGTCCGGACGACGTGAAGGCTGCGATGGACCTCATCCACGCGGACGTGCTCGCCATCCACCTGAACTTCCTCCAGGAGATCGTCCAACCGGAAGGCGACCGCCGCGCGAGAGGGTGCCTCGAGCGGATTGGCGAACTCGCCTCGAAGTTTCCGGTGCTCGTCAAGGAAACCGGGGCCGGCCTCTCGCGCGAGGTGGCGGAGGACCTGCGGGGACGCTCCGTGAAGGCGTTCGACGTGAGCGGCACGGGCGGGACCTCGTTCGCCGCGGTCGAGCATTTCCGGGCGGTCGAGCAAGGCGCCGAACGGGAGGCCCGCGTCGGCAAGACGTTCTGGGACTGGGGGATCCCATCCCCCATCTCGGTCCTCGAGCTCGTCCCGCTCGGCCTACCCGTGATCGCGAGCGGAGGCGTGCGGAGCGGCCTCGATGTCGCTCGGGCGATGGCGCTCGGGGCGGCCGCCGCCGGCACCGCCGGCGGGATGCTCCGTGCGGCCGCGACCGACTTCGCTTCGACCAAGAAGGAACTCGAGTATCTCGTCCACGAGCTCAAGGTCGCCATGTTCTTGACGGGGTCGCGGACGGTCGCCGAGCTCCAGAAGGCGCCCTACCTGCTCACCGGGGAGAGTCGCCTGTGGCGCCGCCGGTAGCGGTCCCGACTCCGGAGGAGATCCATCGCGCGAAGCTCGCGGAACTGAGGGTCTCCGGTTCGAGCGGTCCGCTTCCGTCCAACGTCGATTGGGTCGCCGCCCTTCCGCCAGCGGAACGCGCGCAGTACGCCGGGTCGGTGCGCCGCAAGCCGTCCCGCACGCTCTCCGGCGTGGCCATCGTGGCCGTGATGACCGCCCCGGCCCGCTGTCCGCACGGACGCTGCACGTACTGCCCGGGCGGGCTCGAGAACGGGAGCCCGCAGAGCTACACCGGGGAGGAGCCATCGGCGCTCCGAGGCGCCCAGTTCCACTGGGACTCCCGGGCGATCGCCCGCCACCGGATCGGGACCCTCGAGGAGATCGGACACCCGACCTCGAAAGTCGAGGTGATCGTGATGGGGGGAACGTTTCCCGCACGACCCCGACCGTACCAGGAAGAGGTGCTGCAGGGGATCTACGACGGACTCAACGGCACGACCTCCACTTCCCTCGCCGACGCGCAGGTCCAGAACGAGGGAGCGGACCACCGCGTCGTCGGCCTCACGGTCGAGACGCGCCCGGACTGGTGTGACGAAAGGGTGCTCCCGTTCCTGCTCGACGCGGGCGTGACGCGGGTCGAGGTCGGGGTGGAGTGCCTCCACGACGACGTGCTCGAGGCGGTCGGCCGGGCCCACGCATCGAGCGACGTCGCTCGGGCGACCCGGGAAGCTCGGGACCGGGGGCTCAAGGTCTGCTACCATCTCATGCTCGGCCTCCCCGGAATGGACCCGGCCTCGGACCTCGCCGACTTCGAACGGCTCTGGGAGGACGATGCGTTCCGCCCGGACCTTCTCAAGGTCTACCCGACCTTGGTCCTTCCCGGGACTGCGCTCTATGACGACTGGAAGGCGGGTCGGTACGCCCCGTACGACACGGCGGTGGCCGCGGAACTGCTCGCCCGGATGAAGCGGCGGCTCCCGCCCTGGGTCCGGATCCAGCGCATTCAGCGTGACATCCCGGCCCGCCTGATCGCCGCGGGGGTCCGCTCGAGCAACCTACGGGAGAAGGCGCTCGACCTTCTCCATAAGGACGGGGTCCACTGCCGGTGCCTTCGCTGCCGGGAGGCCGGCCGTCGGGCGACCCCGCCCCCCGAAGCGTTCACGCTCGTCGACACGGAGTACTCGGCCGCGGGAGGGCGCGAACGGTTCCTCTCCTGGGAAGAGCCGACCACCGACACGGTAGCGGGGTTCCTTCGCCTCCGGTTCCCCTCGGACGATACCCCGGGGGGCCTCGACGGGCCCGTCGTTCGGGAACTCAAGGTGGTCGGAAATGAGGTTCCGGTCGGGCAGGAAGGTTCCCGACCGAGCGAGTACCAGCACCGCGGGTTCGGTCGGAGCCTCCTCGCGGCCGCGGAAGAACTGGTGCGGTCGGAAGGCTACCCCCGGATCTACGTGACGAGCGCGGTGGGCACCCGGGAGTATTACCGGCGATGGGGATACGAGAGAGCCGGCCCGCACATGGCGAAGAGCGTTTTCGCCGGACACAACCCCTGACGGAGCGCACGACGGTTTCCCGTCCTGCCGGTCGCGCAACCCTTAAACCCACCCCCGGCTCCGCCGACCGAAGGAATCCTCATGGCCCCCAACATCCAGGTCGAGCCGCTGCGCACCGTCCATATCGAGGACCAAGAGATCGAGCTCGTCGAGCGGAAGGGGCTCGGGCACCCCGACTCGATCGCCGACGGGGTGTCGGAATCGGTCAGCCGCGCGCTCTGCCGCCTCTATCTCGACGAGTTCGGGAAGATCCTTCACCACAACACGGACGAGACCCAGGTCGTCGGGGGCGGCTCCGAACCGAAGTTCGGCGGCGGCCGCGTCACGAGCCCGATCTACATCCTCCTCGTCGGCCGCGCCACCACCGAAGTGAACGGGGAGAAGCTCCCGTACCGCGACGTCGCGATCGACGCGGCGCGCAAGTACGTTCAGTCGGTCTGTGCGCACATCGACATCGATAAGCACGTCGAGTTCGACTGCAAGATCGGTCAGGGGTCGGTCGACCTGCGCGGCGTCTTCGAGCAGAAGTCGGTCCTCTCGAACGACACGTCGTTCGGAGTCGGGTTCGCTCCGCTGTCCGACACCGAGCGGTTGGTGTTGGAGAGCGAGCGATTCCTCACGCTCAAGCTGAAGAAGAAGGTCAAGGCGCTTGGCGAGGACGTCAAGGTGATGGGCTACCGCCAGGGACACAAGATCCACCTCACGGTCGCGGCCGCGCTCGTCGATAGCGAGGTGAAGAACGCCGCCGAATACGACTCGGTCCGCGAGGAGATCCGCCAGAAGCTCCTCGACCAGG
>CAZCNZ010000074.1:0-3708 GCA_964500245.1 uncultured Thermoplasmatales archaeon
TCCGTGGTGTCGAGGTCGAACTTCGTGACGACCTTGAGATGACGGCCGTGCCCTCCTCGCGCGAACCCGAGGAACGGGTAGAGCCGCCAGAGATCCCCCTCGGCCATCCGGGTCGCGAGGTGGTCCGGGCCGAACGCGGACCGGGTCACTCGGGCCGTGACCTCCCGGACCGCACGCTCGTCGAGGTAACCGAGCGAATGCAGGTACTCGTGGGCGAGGATGACGTAGAGGAAGGAGTTGAGCTCGGTCGGTGTCCGGGCGTGGAGTCGCATCGCTTCGACGAGGCCCTCGTTCAGGACGATGAGATTCCCGGTCACCTGCCAGTACGCTCCGAGCTGCGGAGGCAGGTCGGAAAGCCCGAGGCCGAGGCCCGGTCGCTCGATCCCCAGCACTTGGCGCACGGCGTCCCGAACGACGCGGAACACGGCATCGTAATCGGCCGGGCCGTCCAGCGCTCGGGCGAGCGGGGAGGAGCGGGAAACCGGGGCGCCTCCGACGGAGCTCCCGTGAGGAATGGCCGCGGGTCGCGTCGCCTCGAGGGGCACGAACATGACTGACCTACTCGACCGGCGGGGATATAGGGTCGCTTACCGAAAGGAAACGAACCTACCTCTCCCGATGGCCGGCCGGTGGGAGCGGTCGATGGCGTACCGAGAGCCTAAGAACGCAGGGCCCCATCCTCCGCCGAGATGCCCCGACCCCAGGATGTGGTGTTTCCGCGGCGCCGCGAGCGGGAAGAGGACCGACGCAAGGAGGTCCAGCACCGGAAGCTGCTCGACGAGTTCTTCGACCACTCGACGCTTCTCGCGGTTTCCCGCCTCGTGAACCGTGGTCTCTTCGACTCCGTCGACTACCCGATATCGACCGGGAAGGAGGGGGGAGTCTTCCGCGCCACCGCGGGCTCGGAGTTCCGCGCCGTGAAGGTCTACCGGGTCAGCAACACGGTGTTCCGGCATCTTCCCGAATACACGCTCGAGTCGCTTCGGCGAGAATCGAGCGTCAAGAACTTCGGCGGTCTGATCTTCGCCTGGACCCGCCGAGAGCACACGATCCTCGGCCGCCTCGCAACCGCCGGGGTGCGCGCGCCCCGCCCGTACGGGCACTTTCGGAACGTCCTCGTGATGGAGTTCATCGGAACGCGCGACGGGCTCGCCGCCCCTCGCCTCGTCGACGCTCCCGTCGACGACCCCGCTTCCCTGTACACGGACCTCGTCCACGAGATCGGGCGGATGGCCCGGGAAGCCCGGCTCGTGCACGGCGACCTCTCGCCGTACAACGTCTTGTTTCACGAGGGGCATCCGGTGCTCATCGATGTCGCCCAGGCCGTCCCGGCCGAGCACCCCGACGCTCGCCGCCTGATGGAGCGGGACGTCCAGAACTTCGCGAAGTTCCTCGGTCGGCTCGGGTATTCGGTCGAACCGGCCGAGTTTCTCGAGGCCGTGGGGGGAGATGTCATCGGCCCGCCCCCCGCGGAGGCGTGACGATGCCGACGCTCTACGCCCGCATTCCCGAGGACCGGGTCGCGGTGGTGATCGGGCCGGGGGGCCGCACGAAGAAAGCGATCGCCTCGGCCACATCGACCGAGCTCGAGATCGACGCCGCTGAGGGGGAGGTCTGCGTGAGCGGTCCCGAGACGGACCCGATGGGGGTGCTGAAGGCCCGGGATATCGTGCTGGCGATCGGTCGGGGCTTCTCTCCCGAGCGGGCGATGCGCCTCCTCAAGGAGAACACGTTCCTCGGAGTGCTCGACATCAAGCTCGCCACCGGCCACCGGGAGAAGGCGGCCCTGCGGCGCATCCGCTCGCGCGTGATCGGGACCCGTGGCCGGGCCCGGGAACGCATCGAGGAGCTCTCGGGATGCTGGATGAGCGTCTACGGCTCAACGGTAGCCCTGATCGGGGAAGAGGGGCAGCTCGACCGGGCGACCCGGGCGGTCGAACTCCTGGTGAAGGGGAGCGAGCACTCGACCGTCTTCCATCTCCTGGCTCGCCTCAAGCGCGACGACGCGGTACGGGAGGCGACCTCGTCCGACGAGGTCGAGGACATCGGAGGGTAGGCACGTGGCGAAGACGCTCGCGCTCGAGGGCCCCGGACTCGAGTGGGCACGTCGGCAGTTCGCTCGCTACTACGACTCCGCCGCGATCGCTCCTCCGACGCGGCTCACCCGCCGGGAGTTCGCGGCGTTTCCGTTCACCACGGAGACGATGATGCGGCGACACGCAACGCTTCGCACGCCCGAGGAGTTCGAGCGATTCCTCCGGCGTGAGACTCCCCGTCACGTCTACTACTCCTCGGCCTACTACCGCCGCCCCGCCGAGCCGACCATGGCCGCGAAAGAGTGGCTCGGGGCCGACCTCATTTTCGACCTCGACTCTGACCACCTCCGCGGGGCGGAAGCGCTCGACTACGCCGGCCAGCTCGCGCTCGTAAAATCCCGCCTGATCGCCCTCGTCGACGACTTCCTGTTCGGGGACTTCGGGATCGACCCGGCAGCGACCTCCTTCGTCTTCTCGGGTGGACGAGGATACCACGTCCATGTTCGGGACGATCGGTTTCTTCCTCTGACGAGCCCCGAACGGCGGGAGCTCGTCGATTACGTGCTCGGGACCGGATTCGACCCAATGATGGTGATCGAGGGCCGGCGGACGGACGTCCGTTCGGGCCGGACCGTTTCCGACTGGGACGCGGACGGCGAGGCCGGGCCCACCGCCGCGAAGGCGCCTCGGACTCGGACCCTCGCTCCACCCGACGCCCCAGGATGGCCCGGCCGGACGACGCGCGCGCTTCTCGAAGTGCTGCGACGCTGGGAGGAGCAGGGGTCCAAGGTCGCGGCCGAGGAGATGAAGAGCTACGGGATTCCCCCGGCCAAGGCGCGACGGTACGCGCGCCTCCTCATCGAGCAGGGAGGCGCCGCCAAGATCCGTGCCCACCTCTCGCTCGACGTCTTCCGCTCCGACCTCCCCACCGAATTCCTCGAGGCCGTCGTTCCTCGCGCTGCCGTCGAGGTGCAGGGCGAGACGGACGCCCCCGTCACGACGGACATTCACCGGTTGATCCGGCTCCCGAACTCGCTCCACGGCGGCACCGGCTTCCGCGTCGTGCCGCTCGGACGGGAGGAGATCGCCGGGTTCGACCCGTTCCGGGACGCCCTCCTGACGGGGACCGACGAGTCGAGGACCGCGGTCACGTACCTCGAGGAGGCCCGCTACCCGTTCCCCGGTGGCGAAGTGCATGCGGTCCCGAACGGGACCGACGAGCTCCCTACGCCGGTGGCGCTTTTCCTGGTCCTGCGGGGGCAGGCGGAGCTTCGGCCCTCACCGGGATGACGATTCGGCCGATCTTCTCGATCGAGCCTTCGACCTGGTCGCCCGGCTTCAACTTCCGGGACTCGTTGCCGAACTCGAACCCCGGGACCCCCCCGAGGCTCCCGAGCGAGAGGATGTCGCCCGGATCGAGCGTGATCCCCTGGGAGAGGTGCGCGATGATCTCGGGGATCCGGAACACGTAGTCGTTGGTGTCGCCCCGCTGGCGGACCGTCCCGCCGACCTTGAGTTCCATCTGAAGAGGGTACGGGTCGCCGACCTCCTCCTTCGGCACGACCCACGGCCCGACGGCCATCGTTGCGTCGAACCCCTTGCCCATCACCCAATCGGTCGTGCCCTCGGCCGGGTACTGGAGGTCGCGGTATCCCATGTCGAGCGCGATCGT
>CAZCNZ010000075.1:0-16222 GCA_964500245.1 uncultured Thermoplasmatales archaeon
GATGAACGATGATGGGCCATCCGCTTCGGTCGCCGCCCTCGACGACCCGGAGGGCTCGCCCGTCGTGCGTTCGGACGGTCAACGTGGACGTCATCGCTGTGCCGCAGGGGTGTGCATGTTCCGCATGTTTCGGTATTTGCGCGGCCCGCTCAATGAAGCGGTGACGAGCGGGTGGCAACGCGAATCGCACCTACTTGCCATCGTATCCCCACACCGGAGCGTCGACGTCGAGCTGCCAGAGAAGTGCATTGAGTTCACCCTTGTGCTGGAGTTCCTCTTCGACCATGTGGACCAGCATGGTTCGGAGCGTTACCTGTTCCCGTCGGCGGGTCGGCAGAGTGATCTTTCGGTCGAGGTCCCTCGCTCGGAGCCCCCGAAGAACCCTGTCCACGATCCGGTCCACCTTTCGGGTCTCCCGGCGAGCCTCGGCGAGGGAGTAACGCCTCCCGAGCGGGTATTCGTCGAAGTCCGTATTCGCATAGACCTTGACGAACCACCAGCGATAGGCGTCGAGAATGTGCATGTAGATGTCGACCATCGACGGGAACGAGGCGCCACGGTCTCGGTAACGTTCCTTCGGCGGCAGCCGCCAGATCTTCCGGAGGTAGCCCTGTCGACTTTTCGAGTTGTACCGGTAGAGGTCCCTGATCAGCTGGAGCTCGGTCGGCATCGACTCGTGGATGGTGGCCCGCCTGAAAACCCCTTGCCGTGCCGTCAGAGCGTCCGGCAACAGGTCCGCTACTCGTCTCTCGACCGAGTCATTTTGCTGAGACACCGTTCGAACACGGTCCTTGCCGAGTTCTCGTAGAGCACAAACCGGACGTGCCGGACGGTCGGGACGTCCTTCAGTTCATCGAGAACGGTGCGTACTGCGATTCGAGCAGCCGCCTCGGTAGGATAGCCGAATGCGCCTGTCGAGATCGCAGGAAACGCGAGGGACCGGATCCCTCGCGCGCCGGCCAACCGGAGGGCATTTCGATAGCAGTCCGCCAGTAACCGGTCCGAGGGAAGGTCAACCCCGTACACGGGGCCAAGGCAATGGATCACGAAGCGGTTGGGCAGGTCGTGCCCGCCGGTGATCACCGCCTCTCCGGGTCGGATGGGAGCAAGAGGGCGACACTCCTCGTAGAGGCCCGGACCTGCGGCGCGATGAATCGCTCCGGCCACGCCTCCTCCGGGCCGAAGTTCCGAGTTCGCGGCATTGACCACCGCTTCGATGTCCGGCTGGTCGGCGATGTCTCCTTGAACGCACTCCACCGCCGTAGTGCCGACCTGCCCTCCGCTCACGATCCCCCTCCGAAGCTAAGGGCGCTCAACCGGGCTGATGCGCCAGTCCATACGGCGGGAGAACGATGATCAACACTCCCGCAATGGTTCCGAGGATCGAACCGACCCAAAAACCCCCGCCGAACCAGAGGTCTCCGGCCGAGATCAGCACGATGAGGGTCCCAAAGTACGCCCGGAAGTTCCCGTAACTTCGGTAGAATCCCCCGAGAAAGATCAGGCCTAACCCCGCGAAGGCGGAGACGGCGCCAGCCGAGGGGAGGTCCACCGAGCCGAACGGAAGCCATGCCTTGTTGACGAGGAGGTAGAATCCTTCGGTGACGAACAATACTCCAGCGACCCAGGCGAGTATGCACGCCTCCCCTCGACCTCGCCACTCCATGATCGGCACCGACACGATTTCCCCCGGGAGCGACATTTCGCCTCGATCTTGCCGAGACCGGAGGATGCCACGCCTCTCGATTAGGTTGCTTCAGAACGCCCCGCGAGCGGCCATCGACCGCGCGGGGTGCGATGCCTTTCGCTGATGCCCTCCAAAATCGTTCACTTCGCGCTTCGGGTGAGCGAGGGGATGCACCCTCGGTGGTCAGGGAACAGAGCCCGACAGGATGGTCATCAATTTCGCGGGGTCGATGTTGCCGCCGGAGATCACCGCCACCCGAATCGAGGGGCGACTGCTCTCGCGCAGCGCCGCCGCGAGCGCGGTCCCCGCGGCCCCCTCGGCCACGACGCGCTGGCGCTCGAAGAGAAACCGAATCGCGGACGCGGTCTCCTCGAGAGAAACAACCCGCGACTCCGTGACCAGCCCTTTCATGCGATCCCACATTTCCGGAAAGACGCTCGATGCTCCGGACCCGTCGATGAAGGTCGGCTTCCGGTCGAACTGGCTCGCCCGCCCGGTCCGCAGGGACTCCGTGAACGGCGCGGCCGTTTCGGGTTCACAGGCGATGACCCGAGCCGCTGGCTTGACGGACCGGAGCGCCGCAGCGATTCCCGTGATCAGTCCGCCACCCCCGATCGGAACGAAGACGGACTCCACCTCCGGCAGGTCCTCAAAGATCTCCGCGCCGATCGTCCCGTTCCCCGCGATCATATCAGAGTGGTTGAACGGCGGCACGTAGAGGCTCTCCGAGAGCGGCTGGTAGACTCCGTTCAAGGTGATCTCCCAGACCTCGTCCCAAGGGAGCTGGATGATCTTCGCTCCGAATCGGCGAATCCCCGCGAGCTTGGCCTGGGGCGCCGAGTCGGGCACGATCGTGGTGCACGGGATCCCCATGCGCTGCGCGTGCCAGGCGAGAGCCTGCGCCATGTTGCCGGCACTTGTCGTGTAGACCCCCTTCACGGGCCCGCGTTCGAGGGCGGCAAGGATCGAGTTTCCTGCCCCTCGAACCTTGAACGACCCCGTCGGCTGGAGGCACTCTAACTTGAGGTACAGTTTTCCGGGCCCCTCGAATCCATTCAGCGGGATCAACGGTGTCCGGAGGACGAGCCCGCCGAGTCGCTTGCGCGCGTGGACGACCTCATCCAGTAGAGTCCTACCCTCCGGTGGCATCGGAAACGTCGAACATTTCCCTCTACTTCATTTCACGCGCTTCGTTGATACCCCTCAGGATTCCCACGGTCAGGTGGGGCCGGGGCGGGCTGCACTCGATTGAATCCCTTCGGTCAGGCGGGAATCGACCAGTGCCGAACTCAAAACGCGTTTCGAAAGGTCCTTAACACGGAAGCTCCTCGCGCCCGCACCGAAGATGCCGTGGGAATACTCCGAGGAGTACTACACGGAGTACACCCGGACGACGTGGAATGAGAGTGCGACGGCCTACGTCGACCTGATGCGATCTCTCGAGCCGTTCCGCTCGGACGTCCTCTCCCGCCTAGACCCACGACCCGGAGAGCACATCCTCGACCTGGGTACCGGTCCGGGAGAACCCGCCCTGACGATCGCCCGAGCCGTGGGCCCCAGCGGCCGGGTAACGGGCGTCGACCTCTCCGAGAACATGGTCAAGATCGCCGGTCGGGTCGGAAGGTCGCGCGGGCTCGACAACGCAGAGTTTCAGGTCATGGACTGTTCCGCGCTGTCTTACCCGGAATCCACCTTCGATGCGGCCATTTGTTGCTTCGGCTTCCAGATCTTCACCAACCCGGAGAAGGCCGCGGTCGAGGCGTTCCGGGTTCTCAAACCCAAGGGACGGATTTTCACGACGGTGTGGAGCACCGGGAACAACGTGCCCTGGCTCGACGTGATCATCGGGCCGATGCTCGAACACGCCGAACCGGACGAGACGGGGTATCTTCCGACGCCCTACGAGACGGGCGGCCCGGGGGAGATGGTGGCCTTCCTCGAGGCCGCCGGGTTCCGTTCCGCGGCCGAACACCGGGTCACGCACATGATGCGATATGACAACGCCGACGCGTACCTGAATTCGATTCTGAAGGCGACCCCAATCGGTCACTCCCTGTCCGAGGAATCGCCCGAGGTACAGGAAGAGGTCCTCCAAAAGACCCGGGCCAACCTTCTGAAGTGGACCGCTCCCGACGGTATCCTGTTGCCGGCGGAGTGTGTAATCACCGGCGCTCGGAAACCCTGAACCTGCTCGCCCGAGGCGGGCCGACCCCGAGTTCGACTGGCGGGGCGCGAGGGAATCGGAAGCGCCTTCCGACGTTCCGAACGGCCCGGGCCGTTGTCCCGGGACAGAAACTATGACCTCGGAGGGGATCGAACGGACCCATGTCCGTGCCCGCATCGGCCCGGGACGATCTCCGTGCCTATCTCTCGATTCCGTTGATTCTCTGGTCTCGGATCTCTCGGCGTCGAGAGCGCATCGCGTTCTGTACGAACCCCACGGGAAGGTTCGAGCTCTACTGCCTTGAGTTTTCCAACCCGCGTCCAGAGCAGCTGACCCATGGCGAGCTTTCCCGGTCTCCCGCGTCCGGATACACCTGGGCCCGCGATGACTCGAAGATCGTCTTCGGTCGTGACCAGGAGGGGGACGAACGGGAGGACCTGTTCCAAGTTGACTTGGCCTCCCGCGCGATCGAGCCGCTCACGAGGGCTCGGGGCGCCCAGCAATATGCCTGGGAGTTCAGCCCGGACGGGCGGTGGCTGCTCCTGGCGTCAGACCGAGGTGCCGAGGGGGAGGTTCGTCAGATGGACTTCTGGCGGATTCCATCCGCCGGGGGTCGCGCCGAGCGACTGACGCATCACGCTCAGGAGGTCTCGCCGTGGTACCTCCGGAATGCCTACAGCCCCGACGGGAGCAAGATCACGTATGCGGCAAGCGACAGCCCCAACCCGAAGGAGCTCTGCGTCTACATAGCCGATTCCGACGGCTCGAAGAGAGAGATGCTTCACTCCACGAAACCCGGGTCCCAAGACCAACCGGCCGCCTGGAGCCCCGACGGGAAGAGCGTGGCATTCTCCTCGGATGCGTTCGACCGGATCCGAACCGGCCTCGTGCACGTGAGAACGCGAGAAGTTCGCTGGCTGCCGGAAGGCCCGTACGACGAGATCCCGATGGAGTTCTCCCTCGATGGCCGCCAGCTGTTGACCCTCAGATCGGCTGGCGTCCGCGGTTCCGCGGCCGTTCACCATCTCGAGTCCGGCGCGGTCACGGTTTCCCCCTTCAACATGACGTACCGGGGAGAAGCGGGATTCGCAGCCGACGACCGGTCGGTAGTGGCGGTGCGCACCGCTTCGGACCGACCCTATGAGATCGTTCGTTGGAACGTTGAGACGGGGCGCTGTGAGAGCCTCTGGACCCCTTCCTTGGGACCGCTCTCCTCGCGTTCGTTCGTCCCCGCGTCCGTCGTCCGCTACCCCACCTTCGACGGTCAAACGATCGAAGCGCTTCTGTTCGAACCTCCGGGCTCGGACCGTACTGCTCCCCGGCCCGCGATCGTGTGCATCCACGGCGGGCCGCACTGGCAGTGGTCGGACGAATTCGATTCGACCCTTCAGTTCCTCGTCTCCCAAGGATTCGTCCTGCTGCTTCCGAACATCCGGGGGAGCACCGGCTACGGAGCCCAATTCCGAGACCTCATCCTGTTCGACCTCGGGGGCGGAGACCTCAAGGACGTGGGCGCGGCCGCCCGGTATCTCGCCACGCTCCCCGGCGTCGACCCCCGACGGATTGGCATTACCGGGGTCAGCTATGGCGGTTTCATGACCTACATCGCGATGACGAAACTTCCCGAGGTCTGGGCCGCGGGATGCGCCGAGGCAGGCATCACGGACTGGTTGAAGAGTTACGAAGCCCAGTTGCCGACCCTGCAGCACTTCTGCCGAATGCTGATGGGAGACCCGGTCGAGAACGCGGCCCTCTGGGCGGACCGAAGTCCCGTGAACTTCGCGCACCAGATGCGTGCTCCCCTCCTGATCATCCACGGACTCAACGACCCACGCTGTCCGATCCTGCACGCCCGCGTCTTTCGCGACGCCCTTCTCAAGCAGGGCCGAAGGGAAGGCGTCGATTTCGAGTATCTCGAGTTCTCGGACGAGGGGCACAGTTCCCGTGACATCGAGCAATCGATCCGGACCGTGTTCCCCATGTACGAGTTCTTCCGCCGACGGCTCTCCGCGCCATCGGCGGCAAACCCTCCGTGAACTTAGGACCGAAATCGACCCCGGCGCTATGCTGCTCAGCCGGTGCTAGGTTGCTCCGCCTCGTTCCGGGAAGAGAACTCTCGGGGGTGGCGGGTGAGGGCAAGATCCACGACTCCGAAAAGGAACGTTCCGATGTACGTGGCGAGCAGCGCGTCGTACAGGTATCGGATGTCCCCTCCGAAGTACGTGATCCCGAACAGGTACTGGGCAAAGTCGGACTCCGAGCCGAAGCCGACCTGCTGGTACGTGAGAACAACCCCCAGGAAGAGGACCACGAGGAGACCCGACCCGACGGTTCCGAGCTTGACCGAGGTTCTCGACCTCAGGGTCAGCAACAGGGCGGCGCCGACCAGGTCCGCCGCAGCGGTGGCGGCCACTACGTACCAGTGGAGGAAGTAGCCGTTCGATACGGCCCCGAAGTTGGTCTGGAGATTCTTGTCGGTCGCGAGCATCAGCACCGAAAGACCGAACGCAAGCAGGAACGGCAGGCTGTACACGATCGGAAACACACTTTTCGGACGCGGGTTCTCCATGGACGGACCTCGGTCTGACCGAGTCGGGAGGGCCATTACCCTGATTTTGGCTCAAACGCGGAATCCGTTGGTTCAAAGCCGGTTGAGAGGGGCCCCGAAGAGGTTGCGAACATCGATCGACACCGACCCCCGGGGGCGGCCCCACGGCGGGGCGCCAGTGGCGCGGGGGCTAGTCCCTCGCCCGAGGGCCGGTCCTCACTCCGTCAGGTCGGGTCCCGCGCTAGTAGTGGTCCGGGATTGGGTCGTCCCACTTCTCTTCCGGGTGGTCGTAGAGGCAGATCAGATTCCCGTCCGGGTCGGGAATGTAGGCGATCCGATGGCCGTCTCCGGTCATCCATACGTCCTCCTCGAGGGAGGCCGCTTCGTTGGGGTCGGCCTTCAGCTGGCGGACCACTTTGGGGTTCGCCCAGAGGCTTCGATTGACCGGCGTGATCCCCACCTGGCGCAAGCGTTGCAGCATGGTCGGAACGTCCCGGACGCGGACCTCGATGTGATCCAGGCCCTCCCCGACTACGAAGGGGACGTAGAACGGGCTCGTGGGGGCGTACCAATTGAGCTCGAGCCGCTGGCCGGAGCGCCGATCCCGGAGAAGAACGTACGCACTGTCCTCATGGGCGACGTGTTTCAGCTCTTCGAGGTCGAGGAGCCACTTGTAGAACGCGAGAGAACGATTCAGGTCGGTCACACGGATCCCGACATCGCACAGCCAGGCCTCGGACATCGCCCGACCCATCACGCCCATACGAAAAAGGAGACACTTGCCCCAATCCGTGCGCGGGGCTGAGGCGCACTCAGGTCAAATTCAGCCGGCGCAGCAACCGGCCGAAACGCGGGTCCGATCGCAGCCCGTCGAAGCGAGGCTCGACCTTGACCCACGCGAGCCACGCCGAGCGCTCCTTCTCGGCCCGTCCCAGCCACTGAAAGGCGCGGTCCTTGTCTCCGAGACCGACGTAGACGAGGGCGATCCAGTAGGAAGGAACATACTGGCTTCGGCCCCGTTTCGCGAGGGTCGAAAGGATCTGTTGAGCTTCCTTCGGACGGCCCGCAGAAGCAAATGCGTGGCCGAGCACGGCGAGGCTCATCGTGCTCTCATTCGTGAGCCGTACGGCCGTCTCGACCTCGTCAATGGCCCGCTCGAACATTCCCTTCTCGAGATAGGGCCGACCAAACCAGAGGTGCGCCTGGGCAAAGTTCGGGTTCAGGCGGAGCGCTTTCCGGTACTGGGCGATGGCGGCGTCGTAGCGACGACTCAGGTAGAGGACATGGCCCAAGGCCGTGTTGATCCCGAGCGAGACCGGGTCGAGCTCCAGCGCTCGGTTCACCTCGACCAGCGCCTCGTCCAGGCGTCCCAATGCCTTCAGAAGGTCCGAGTAGAACTGGTGGGCGGTGGGGTAGTTCTGGTTCAGGGAGATCGCGTGTCGAAACTCGCGTTCGGCGTCCACCCAGCTGCGGTCGTAGAGGAATCGGACGAATCCCAGCGAGGTGTGCGCCTCCGCCAACGTGGGGTCGAGCGCCAGGGCACGCAGCGCGGCCTTCCGGGCGCGCGGAAACGCGCTCCGGGGTCGGGCATACTCGAGCCACGCCAACGTGCTGTAGGCGTCGGAGATCCCGGCGTGGGCGAGCGCAAACCGCGAGTCGTCCCTGAGGGCCTGTCCGAAGCTTTTCAAGGACAGTCGAACGGACTCCTCGGTCCTCAGGTTCAGCTGGTGCCGGCCTTGGAGATAGGCCGCATGCGCCGCAGTGCTTTCCGTGATGGGGCGCTCGAGGACTCTTCGTTCCGTGCCCAGTATCTCGACCTGAAGCGAGTCCGCGATTCGGCGCGAGATCTCGGATTGCAGGGCGAAGACGTCACCGAATTCACGGTTGTAGTCCTGCGACCATAATGTGTCCGAGCTCTTGGCATCCAGGAGGCGAGCGGTCACACGAATCCGGTTACCCGCTTTCCGTACACCACCCTCGACGACGGCGTTGACCCCGAGCTCACCGGCAATCACCGCGGGGGTCTCGCTGGAACTCTTGTACCGCATCACCGACGCGCGCCCGATCACCCGCAGGCCGGCGATCTTGGAGAGGGTCTGGATCAGTTCCTCGGTCATCCCGTCGACAAAGTACTCGTCGGCCGCCTGGCCGCTGATGTTGGAGAGCGGAAGGACGGCAACCCGGGGTTCTTGCCGGTGGGGCGATGGCCGGAGCGGATGTGCCGAAGGCAGGTCCAGTTTGTAGACCTCAATGGGCGTGGAGATGTTCTTGAGTTCCGGGATTCCCGTGGAGATGAATCGAATGTCGATCTTGTTGGAGACTTGGTCGTAGACCTGCCGAGAGACGCACACGCCCCCCGGGTCGGCCAGTGGTTGGATTCGGGAGGCGATGTTCACCGCATCTCCGAAGACATCCTTGTCCCGGTGCACCACGTCTCCGAGATGAATGCCGATCCTCAGCTCGAATGCATCGTCTCCTTCTCGGGCATTGTGTGCGTGGACGGCCTCCTGGACGGAGATGGCGGATCGCACCGCATCCAGCGCGCTCGCGAACTCAACCAGGTACCCATCACCGAGGGACTTGACCTTGCGACCTTGGTATTTCCGGAAGATCGGAAGCACTAGACGATCCTGTTCGCGGAGCAATCGGAGAGCGAGCCTCTCGTCTCGCTGGGTGATGGCCGAGAAGCCCACCATGTCGGTGAGCATCATCGCCGCCAGCCTACGACGCTCCGCAGCCATGCCGCCGAATCCTGTGACCGGGAGTTAATGGCTACGCTCGCAGGAGGGCGGAACGTCGCGAACCCCGTGGCTACGAGTTGGACCGCACGGCATCTTCGACCAGGCCGACGGCGAATGGGATGTCGCTTTCCGTCTCGACATGGACCTCCGCCCACTCCGCGGAAGGGCCGCGCGTGCGAATGCGTGGATCGAGGGTTCCCTCCTCCTTGCGGAGCCGGATTTCCTCCTTCGTGAGCCGGACATCCATCCGGGTCTCTCCATGGAAGTGCGCGATCTCGCGACCCCCGGTGAAGTAGCTGGCACCGTGGCCATACCGGGATGGTCTCTGCTCAACGCCCGGCAACTCGATGATGCGCTTCTCGAGGTCTTTCCGAACGGTCACTGAGTTCACCCCGGCAGATGGCTTCACGCGGGAGGTCTCGGTTCCCGGCCCAGGACCGGAACGAGGAGGTCGAGTTCCTTCATGCTTCGATAGTACTCGATGTCCGGTCGCGATCGGTCTACAGGGTACTCGGCCACCATGCTCTCGAAGATGGTCCCGAGCTTCCCGGCGGCGATGACTTGTTCCCACTCGAGGATCTTCCTCCGGACGTACAGTCCGCCCGGGATGACACCCACCTCCAGTCCCATGGCCCGCGGGTTGTCGGTGGCGAACTTCTCGACGCACGCGAAGTATTCCTCTCCCTCGGGAAGCAGGCGAAAGGTTCCGTAGAACTTGCGTCCTTTGAGGGAAGAGAGTTTAGCCTCCAGCCGGTGCATCGCTTCTGCCGGTCCGCCCCCCTTCCAGTCGGCTAGCACACGAAGGACCTCCACATCTGCGCGTTCCACGTAGCTGTCCATGCCAGTCCCCCTCGGCGCTATCCTGCGGGCGACTAAGGTACTCCGGTGAGGTCCTGAAACGGTCCCGAGGAAGGGTCTAAATGCTCAGACCTTTCGGCTTCGCGTTCTCATGGACGAGAAACGTCGATGCCCCTGGGGGTCCGTCGGTGCGGACCCGCTCATGCGGGAGTATCACGACCGGGAATGGGGGGTTCCCGTGCGTGACGACCGGAAGCACTTCGAGTTCCTCGTCCTCGAGGGTGCTCAGGCCGGGTTAAGCTGGGCGACGATCCTTCACCGGCGTACGGGGTACTCCAGGGCGTTTGCCGCGTTCGACCCGGCCAAGGTGGCGCGGTATACGGATTCCCGGGTCCAGAAGCTCGTGCTTGACCCCGGCATCATCCGGAATCGACGGAAGATCGAGTCCGCCATCCGAAATGCAAAGGCATTTCAGGCCGTCCAGAAGGACTTCGGAAGCTTCGACACCTACGCGTGGGGATTCGTCGGTGGGCGACCACGGGTCAACCGATGGAGGAGCGTCCGTCAGGTACCCGCCACCACCCCCGAGTCCGATGCCTTCAGCAGAGACCTTCAGAATCGCGGGTTCAGCTTCGTCGGTTCGACCATTGTGTACGCTCACATGCAGGCGGTCGGCATGGTGAACGACCACCTGGTCGGTTGCTTCCGTCATCGGCAACTCTCGGAACGCTCGGAATCCCAGTAACCTTCCCCCGCTGCGATCTCGACCCCGCCGAGGGTGTGCAAGGGACCTTGCACCCGTGGCGGTGTGCGAGTGCCAACGACTATCATCGCGAACCGCGTTTCGGGGCGCCGGTGGTGGAAATGCCTTCACACCCGATGGCGAAAGCCCTCCGCGAAGCCTTCGAGGCCATGATGCGGGGCGACATGGAACCCCAACACAAACTGACCTGGCCGGACGCCGTGATCCACTTTCCCGGTCAGACCCCGCTCTCCGGGGATGTCCGGGGCTGGGACGAGATCGTCCGATGGGGCGGGCGACTCTTTGAGCGCGGCGGAAAGACCTACGGTGAAGAGGTGCTCAGCGTGGTCGCCGACGATGACTGGGCCTTCATGCTGACGAACTACTACGCCGAGCGCCACGGTCAGAAGCTCCAGGACAAGAGCGTGAACGTCTACCGATTGAAGGACGGCCGCATCGCAGAGATGTGGGCCCTCTTCGGGGACTTCAAGGTGCTCGAGGCAATCTTCGGTTGAGACTCGAAGGCAGGTACCGGGGGACCTCTCGTTCCGGGGGAGTCGACCGGGCGTATCTCAGGTGAGTGCCGGCAAAGTGTTGCCAGCTAGTAGGCGGCCGTCGAGGAATTGTAGTAGCCCCAGAAGCCCAGGGCGACCGTCGGGGTAGGCCCGCATCCTTGCATGAAGAACTCGAGGGTACCTCCCTCGCCCGTCCCCAATGTGACGTAGGTGGGTCCTCCTTGGCCGACACCGTCGAACCCGTTCATTTGTGGTCCGACCACCCAGATGTTCGCCGACCCACCGGAAGTGTTGACCTCGAGCTCGTAGTACACCGTCGTGGAGGACGGGACCGTTAGGCTCGCCGTCACATTGGAGCCGCAATCGAGCTGACCATTCGACTCCGTTGACCCGGTGGGGAGGTTCTGCGAAAAGTTGAATGTCGTTGTGGGCGGCACCGCGGTTCCGTGACCTCCAAGGAAGAGGAGCGGAAGCGCGAGGGCCACTGCAATGATGACGGCTGCCGCAGCGATAACAACCGGTCCCGGGGCCTTCATACGATCTCCCCGCGGTTTGCCGATAGGGCTCGAGCCGTAAAAGGAAGATTTCTCAGAGCCTCGCACGAGTAGAGTTCAACTCCCGGAGGCGCTCATTGTCGGATGGAGAGGCGCAGGCCATCGGGTACCGAGTCTCCGCTGTAATATAATATATATAATTAAATGCACTTCTAACTATCGATGAGACTCGAGGCCCGGCTACTCCGCGAGCCCGGAGAGAGTCACCTACCCCATTGGCTCGCAGAGCCGGCCCGGCGGTCGCGTGGACGACCGCGTGCAGAGTACCGGCCTCGGGTACGGTCGCCCCAGGACGTGGAGCGGCTTCGTAGCCACCACGTTCCTGCGTTCCTCCTTACACCGGAATGGGTTACGGAGTGCGGCTACCCGGTCAACTTCCGTCCCTGGCTCGTTCTTCCGAAGACGCTCGCCGGTCAGGTCTCCTCAGAGTACCGGATCTTGCCGGTGGCGGATGCGGACTCTCTGAAAGAGCCGGGAATTGTCGAGCTCGTCACGTTCCTGCTGCGATTCGACCCTCTTGCGGCGAGGGTGATCGCTTCGCGAAATCGCGGTCGACTCGATTCCAACGAACTCTACCGTCGGGTTCGCAATGAGGGACTCGATGCGGCGGCCACGAAGGTTCGCCTCCAGCAGTTCGCGCCGGCGATTCCGCGGGTCGGAGCCTCGCTCCCGGTGTCGGAACTTCGGTGGATTGAGCGGAATAACCCGGCCCTGGAGGCCTCGGCGTGACCGAACCCACCGTTGCGGCCGCGGACGAAATCCTCCGCAAGCACGGCATCCGCTACGTCGTCGTGGGGGGTCAGGCGATCGCTCGGGAGGCGGCCACCGCAACCCGTGATGTCGACGTGATGGTCACCACCGCCGACTATCGGAAGGCCGTCGAGCAGCTTGCGAAGGACCCCAGTCTTACCCTCGCTTGGGAGGGCGGACCGGTGACTCGCTTCGGGATCGTCGCCCAGCGGGGCACCCCGCTCGACGTGGTGGATGCCGGGGAGTTCTCCGGAACGAAGTCCGCCCAGGAGTTCTTCGAGTTCCTCGTGCACGAGCACTCCGTGCATGTGGAGGGAATCCGGTATCTCTCGGCGGATGCGGTGTGGTACACCCGACTTCTGACGAAACGCTGGAAAGCGTACGCGGAGAAGATCGTGACCAACATCATCGATGGCCTCAGCCCGGACCACCTGGACCGGGTCGCCGAGATCGCCCGGGAGTTCGGGACCGAGTCCGTTCTTCAGGAGCGTCTTGACTACGTCCGAGAGGAGCTGAAGCGCCCCGACCTCAAGGAACTCGTACGGGAAGAATGATCCCGGACCAGCTTGAACTGCGGGTGAAACGGGGCTTGCAACCATCCCGGCCGGGGAGGGCGGCCCAGGACCCACCGTGTATGGAATCCCACTTCTGGGGGGTGGGACGTCGCCTTCGTTTTCCTTGAGGAAGGGGAAAAGGGCCGTCTCACCTCGGATAGGGTTACCTAGGAGTACCAATCTGGACCCCGTGATGTTCGTCGACGCATTCGTCAACCTCTACACCCGCGATATCGAGGCCGGCCTACGGTTCTATCGGGATCTTCTCGGATTTCGAGAGACGTTCCGAACCCCGAAAACGGGTACCCCCGAGCACGTCGAGCTCCAGCTGAACGGCTTCGGCCTCGGGCTTGGCACAGTCGAGGCGGCGAAACGTGTTCACGGCGTGGACACTTCACCCGGCGCCCCTTCCATGGTCGTCGTCCTGTGGACCGATGACATCGACCGAGCGTTCGAGAAGCTCACCACCGCCGGTGTCCCCGTGGTCCAGCGTCCGCACGACCAAGGTAGCAACCGAGCCGCCATGCTACGCGACCCTGACGGAAACCTGGTCGAGATCGTGGCAAAGCGTTCTCGTTAGATGCAACGAGGGTTGCACCCATCATGCTGAGTGTTTTGGCGTCTCGCGTCTTGCCGCTCTGACCGCGACCTCAATCTCCCGGGCCGACACGCTCGGCTCGAGGGGGTGATTGGCGCCGTAGGTTCTCGTGATCTCGCCCTCCGCGAGGCCCGCCATGGCAAGGGCAACGAGCTCGGCTCGCCTCCGTCGAAGCGATAGAACGAGTTGATTGTATGCCGCACCCGCCGCGCTGCCCTCGTCGACGGCGCGATATCCGGCGTCCGGGCTGCGCTTCGGCAGCTCGCGAGTTCCTTCGCGGGGGCCGTTTTCGCTCAATTCACATCCGGTCGAGGAATCCGCAGCACAGCGGTACCCAAAGAAGTTTGGTGCTCCCTAGGCCGCTCCGCGCGCCCGCCTGGGGTGGAACGTGCAACACCTGCCTTGATGGACGGACGCACGTCGGAGCGAAAGGTCCTCAGGAGACGGTTCAGTTCAACGGGACGTCTCCGTGAACGATCACGTTCTCGGAGCGCGTGTCGAAACCGAGCCGGGCGAGATACTGCAGAGTATGGGCGAGCGGCTGCTCCCGGGAGCGGGGCAGCACGAGGTCAGCATGGGGTATTCGAATGTGGTTCGGCCAGACGTGGATTTTTGTCATGACCAATTCGCGCCACAATGGCATATGAGCTAGTCACTCGGAGTGGAAGGGGGCTTACCTGCCGACGCCGACCCTCTCCCCAGCGCACTCGAAGCGTCGCGGCCGGAATGGACCGGGAGAATCTAGAGCGTTTGTTGCAAGGGTGTTGCACCCTCGCTGGTCGCAGCACGCGCTGCAAGTGGCGGTCCCGATGGCCCGCTGTGGGGCGGGCGCGGTCTACGGATGTCCCTTCTCCTCGTAGTCGAAGTAAATCCGCACGAGGGCGCGGAACTCACTCACTTTGCCTTCGTGGATCGCTCCCTCGATTTCGGAAACTCGGAACCACTTCATTCCTCGCACTGTGTGGGATGCGGTGGTTACGGCATCCTGGACGGCGTGAGCGATGCTTTCCGGATGGGCTCCGACAACTTCGGTCACTCGCTGCACCATAGTGGGCCTCGCGGGGCGTTATCGCATATCGGATAAGAAGACCTGCGCACGGTTTGCTGAATCAATCGGTAGGAGCGCACCCGCTCATGTCTCGCCAAGTTGCATCCAGCTGGCGGGTAGCTGTAAGGGGACTTGCATCCAGGTCCGTCGAATCCCAGGTGGGTGAGACCTGAGCTGACTACTCCCCCCACGAATCCCGGCGACTGGCGTTAAGTCCTCGGATTTTGTGCCAGATTCAGAGGTTCTTCTCGGAGCATGTCGCGTCGAGAGTCTCTCTCGGCACCATGGCAGATCGAAGGACTAGCCTCGAACGGGCCGGACCCCGAACTCGCGGACAAGCTCTCCCTTTTCGGGCAATTCGTCGGCGACTGGGACATCGTGGAATGGCGCAACCAGCAGGACGACGGTTCCTGGACCACGGGTCGTGGAACTCTCCACTGGCGTTGGATTCTCGATGGCCGAGCAGTGCAAGATGTCTGGGCGACGATTGACGAGAAGACGGGGCGGTCGGTTCCTCTCGGGACTACAATCCGATTCTATGATCCCAAGATCGACGCATGGCAGAGCGTCTGGATTTCCCCAGTCAATCGCGTCGCCCGCGTCTTCCAGGCCCGTCAGGTCGGTGACGAGATTGTCCTAGAAGCCAGGAACGCGCGCGGGAACCTGCTTCACTGGATTTTCTCGGAAATCACCCACGATGCATTCCGTTGGCGAGAGGAGGTGCTCAGAACTCCACCCGATGGATGGGTGATGGACGAGGAGATGCGAATTCGACGTCGTGTGACGTAGAACGGCGCCAAAGAAGCAGTACCCGCGAGCCGGCTGACGTGGGTACTATGATTGTTTCGCCCCAAGCCTAGGGGTAAGTTCAATCGAAAGGGCGGGAGGTAATCTATCCGAGAGGCATCGGCGTCCCGATGCCCGAACGACTTGCTATCAAAGCTGTCCCTGCCGTCAAAGTGGTCGCGTTCACGTGGAGGAGCCCTCACAGCGACAAGAGAATCCGTCGTGAATTCGAACGACTCGCGAGGTGGGCCAAGGAACGATCGATTCCCACGGGGAACTGGTACTTCCTGGAACCCAGCGAGGGCCACTTTGAGGTAGCAATCGAGCTCAAGGGCCGGGTAGTCCGAAAGGGGAAGGCTCGAATCCGAACCCTACGCCCGTCGAGAGTGCTCTACCTCCGTTACAACCCCGACAAGCTCGATATCGAAGCCCTGTGGAAGCGTCTCATGAAGCAGGTCGTCGCGATGCGCAAGTTCGGACGGTTCGCTCGGGCTGGGCTCTACCGGGAGGTTTACCGGGCGAATCCGTGGACCACGCCCAGCGCTTGGGCGGGAATGGAGAGTCAGATCGTAATCCACGGTTCGAAGTGATCTTAGCGAGGACGGGTGCGAGGGGAGTTGCAACCGACGTTTCCCCGATCTTGATTGGATTCTACCCTGAGACTCCATTCGATGAGATGACGGCCCCACCGGTCGGCGAGTGTGGACTCTGTGCGGTCAGGGGTTCTTGTCGGATAT
>CAZCNZ010000076.1:0-2624 GCA_964500245.1 uncultured Thermoplasmatales archaeon
CTATGCCACGCTGCCCTTTTTCATTCCCGTGCCGACGCCGATAGGAACCATGGGTGCAGTCATTCTGATTCGCTCGAAGATTCGTTCCCGCACAGCATTGTTTGACATTGGGATTGCCGGCCCCATCGCCGGATTTGTGGCTGCCCTCGCCGTGCTCACGGTCTCACTGGGGTGGTCAAAGCCGATGCCGTCGGGCCTCGGCTCCGGAGATTACGAACTTGGCTTCCCGCTCATCTTTGGGCTGATGCAGCGGGGGCTGGCAGTTGTGAGCCCGATGCATGGAGTCGCTGCGCTGCCGTTGGACCGGGTGATGCTGCATCCCGCCGCGATCGCCGCCTGGGTCGGCATGTTCGCCACCTCGCTGAATCTGCTGCCGGGCGGGCAACTGGACGGCGGGCATATCGCGTTCGCCGTTTCCCCGAAAGCGCACAGGTTCATCTCCTGGCTCACGATCGGAATTCTGCTTCCGATGGCGTACTACCTGTGGATGGGATGGTGGATTTGGGCGATTCTGCTGCAGCTGAGCAGTTTCCGCCATCCGCAGGTGGCGGAATGGCCGCGCGTCTCAGGCATACGGGCCTGGTTTGCGGTTCTTGCGGCGGCCATTCTGCTGCTCACGCTTACGCCTGCACCGGCCGCTCATCTTTCTACCATCGAGTTCATCCGTCAGTTTCGGCAGTGGTGGGGCGCAGGCTGAGGAGAATTGGGCAGCCTACACTTGGGAGCAACGGAAGTCTCGGCTCACATCAGCCAGAGTGCGTCAACATCAACGATGAGCTGGGTGCGAGGAATTTTCTGTCGAGCAGCATATGCCAGCATCGCACGTAGTGTGGAATTGAGCTTCTCCCGGCTGGCAGATTTCAAAACGAAGTGGTAGCGGTAGTCGCGTTTCAGTTTCAGGATGGGCGCAGCCGCCGGGCCGAGCACGCGCACGCCCTCGTGACGTGTTTGCTCGAACCACTTTCCCAGCATTCCTGACCAACGCAAGGCTTCGTCCAGCTTGTCGCTGCGGACAAGCACATTTGCCAACGCTGAATACGGGGGGTAGTGCATCCAGCTGCGGAAGCGCAGTTCTTTCTCATAGAATCCCGCGAAGTCGTGGTGGGCCGCGTACTGCACTGCGTAATGATCTTGGAAATATGTCTGCAGGATGACCTTGCCCGGCGACTCACCACGCCCGGCGCGTCCGGCAACTTGGGTCAGCAACTGAAACGTGCGCTCGGCGGCGCGGAAGTCGGGCAGGCCGAGAGCGACGTCGGCTCCGACCACACCCACCAGCGTCACACCATGAATGTCGTGGCCTTTGGCGATCATTTGCGTCCCCACGACCAGGTCAAGCTCGCCTTCGTTCAGGGCGTTCAATGTGCGCTCAAAATCTTCGTGGCCTCGGACGGTGTCGCGGTCCAGCCGGGCGATTCGCGCCTGCGGAAACATGCTGTGCAGTAATTCCTCCAGCTTTTCTGATCCCGTTCCCAAGAAGTAGACATACTCACTTCCGCAATGCGGGCACGCTTTCGGAACGGGCGCCGTGTAGCCGCAGTAATGGCAGACCATCTTGCGCTCGCGCTTGTGGTGAGTAAGCGCAATGGCGCAGTTGGAGCATTCCAGCTTCTTGCCGCAGGCTCGGCAGAGAGCAACCGGCGAATAGCCGCGACGGTTGAGAAGCACCATGACCTGCTCTTCGCGGTTGAAGGTTTCTTTGATTTCTGTGGCAAGCTTGCGCGAGACCACCGGCTCGTGGCCGGTTTCCTGGAACTCCTGGCGCATGTCGACGATCTCCACTTCCGGCAGCGGCCGCTGTTCCACGCGATCAGGCAACTCAACCAGCGCATACTTGTTTCTCGTGGCATTGAAATAGGATTCGAGCGACGGAGTCGCCGAGCCGAGCGCGACCACAGCATTCGCCATTTTGGCGCGCATTACAGCGACGTCGCGCGCATGGTAGCGAGGCGTTTCCTCCTGTTTGTAGGAGGCGTCGTGCTCTTCGTCCACAACGATGAGCGCCAAATCGGCGACTGGCGCGAAAATCGCCGACCGCGTTCCGACGACCATGCGGGCCTCCCCGCGCTTGATGCGATGCCACTGTTCGGCGCGTTCCCGATCGGAGAGGGCAGAATGGAGGATGGCTACTTGGTCGCCGAAGATCTGATGGAGATCGGCGGCGACCGCAGGTGTTAGGCCGATTTCTGGAACCAGCAAAATGGCTGACCGTCCGGCTTCGAGCACAGCGCGCATGCCCGCCAGGTAGACAGCAGTTTTCCCCGAGCCGGTAACGCCGTGGAACAGCATGCCGGAAAATTTGTGCGTTTCGACGCTCTCGCGCAGGCGGGCCAGTGCAGATTGTTGCGCTGAGTTGAAGTCGAACTCAAACGGCGATGGGCGCGGCTTAGTGTGCGATATGAAAAAGTCGGCAGGTTCTTCGGCGATTTCCAGGAGGCCGCGCCGGGTCAGCGTCTTCAATGTTGTGCGGGGAACTTCAAGCGACTGCAACGTGTCCACGGGAACTCTGCCGCCGGAGGCAGCCAACGTATCTACGAGTCTTCGCTGGTTCTCGTTCAGTTTGCCCTCGGCGGACTTGAGCAGCGCGATCTTCACGGTGCGCGTGGCTTCTTGCGGGGCTGAGA
>CAZCNZ010000077.1:0-3587 GCA_964500245.1 uncultured Thermoplasmatales archaeon
CGGGGCACCACGTCGGCTTGATCTGGGACTTCCCCACGATGGGAAGTTGCGTGCCGGTCGGAGCGACTATCGGTGCCGCGGCGCTTTCCGCCATGGTCAGAGCACCTCCTCCGCGCGCTCGATGACCTGGTGCGGATAGAAAGGCTCTCCGTCGTACTTGAGGAATTTGTGCGGGAGCTCGATGCCCGCCTCCGCACGGAGGAGGGTGCCGAACTGTCCGGAATAGTTGCCCTCGACGAGGAGGGTCTTGTGGGTCCGGGCGAACATCGCCCGCACGACATTGGGGTCGAGTGGGTAGAGCGTGGGGAACCGGAGCAGGTTCGTCACCTTCCCGTTCTCCTTCATCATCGCCATCGCGTCGCGCACCGCGCCCACCGTCGAACCCCATGCCACGAAGGTGAGCGGGGCGTCGGCGGGGCCCTCGATCACGGGCGGGGGCGCGTCCTTCGCGAGGCCCTTGAGCTTGCGCATCCGCTTCTCCATCATCTTCTCCCGGATCGCGACCGAATTCGAGAGGCCCACCAGGATGTCCGAAATGTCGCGGCCGGACTCGTCGTGCTCGTCCGAGAGCGTGATGTGGTTGAGGCCGGGCTGGCCGGGAAGCGCCCGCGGCGAGACGCCGGATTCCGTGTCGAGGTACCGGTGGTAGTCGTGCCCGTTCGGCTCGACGGTGAAGAGCGACGGGATCGGAATGTTCAGGTCGATCTGATCGCGGTCGACCGCTTCCATCGCCTCGGCCAGGTGGAAGTCGGTGAGGACCAGCACCGGAGTCTGGTAGCGCTCGGCCAGGTCGAACGCCGTGGCCGTGAGGCGATACGCTTCGACCGGGTCCGACGGGGCGAGCACCGCCCGGGGCCACTCGCCCTGGCCCGCGCCGAGCAAGAGGTTGAGGTCGCCCTGTTCCGTCTTGGTCGGTAGCCCGGTCGACGGCCCGGCCCGGGCCGCGTCGACCACTACGACCGGGACCTCCGCCATGCCGGCCATCCCGAGGCCCTCGGTCATCAGGGCGAAGCCACCACCGCTGCTCGCGGTCATCGACCGGACGCCCGAGTACGACGCTCCGATCGCCATGTTGATCGAGGCGAGCTCGTCCTCCGACTGTTTCACGACGACCCCGAGCGCCTGGGAATGCGCCGCCATCCAGTGCATGATCGAGGTGGCCGGCGTCATCGGGTACTGCACGAGGAACTTGCATCCGGCCGCGACCGCGCCGAGCGCGATCGCCTGGTTGCCGGTCATGAGGAGTTGCGGAGGCCCTTGCTTCGTGAGCGCCCGCGGGTGGCTCACCCCCTGCTTCTCGGCGAAACGGAACCCGTCCTCGCACGCCCCGGTGTTCCAGGCGACCACGTCCCCGGCCTTCTTCCCGAACGAATCGGCAAGCACCTTCTGGACGAGGTCGAGCGGGATGCCGGCGAGGAACGCCGTCGCCCCGATCCCGGCCGCGTTCTGGAGGATCGACTGGCTCGTGTACTTGCGGGCGATCTCGAGCGTCGGCACCGGCAGCAGCTGGACTCCCGCTGGTATGTCGGCGGCGGTCAGCGGGAACTTCTCCGGGTCGTAGACGACCGTGCCACCGTGGCGCAGAATCGGGGCGTGGACGTCAACGCTCTGTCGGTCCATCGCGTAGAGGATGTCGGCGTGGTCTCCCTGGCAGTGGACCTTCCCCTCGGACGCCCGGACCGCGTACCAGACGTGGCCGCCGCGGATCACGGATTGGTAGGCGTTCAATCCGAAGACGTGGAGTCCCATCCGGGAGAAACTGCGGGTGATCGTCTCGCCGATCGAGGCGATCCCGTCACCGGCCTGACCGCCGGCACGAACGGCAATCTCCTTCATGGTGAGTTCGAGGGGCCCTCCGTATTAATCGGTTCTGTAAAGCCGGGTGGCCGTAACCCTTAGAGGGCCGTCCGGTTGGGTCGTCCGATGGCGGCGCGGGCGACGATCCTCCTGTTTGCGACCGCGCGACTCGCGGTCGGCCGACCCGAAATCGCGTGGTCGGTCGACGCGAAGGGGACGACCGTCGGTGCCTTGGTCCGCTCCCTCGGAGGAAGATACCCGAAGCTCGCCCCGATCCTCGCGACGTGCCGCTTCGTGCTCAACGGAAGGTATGTCGCGAACCGAGCGACCCGGGTCCGACCCGGCGACGAGTTCGCGGTCCACCCACCGTACGGGGGCGGGTGAGCGTGAGCGTCCGGCTGACCCGTCGACCGCTCTCGGTCCCGGCGGCGATGCGTCTGCTCTCGGGTAGAGAACTGGGAGGCGTGGTGGTGTTCGCGGGCCGGGTCCGGCCGGACCGCACTCCTCAAGGCCGGGTCGCCCACCTCGACTACGAGGCGCATCGACCGCTCGCGCTCGCCGCGCTTTCCAGCCTCGAGCGGACCGCGCATCGGCGGTTCGGCGCCGAGAAGGTCGTCCTGTGGCACCGCCTCGGGCCCGTCCCGGTGGGCGAGGTGTCGGTCATCGTCGGGGCGGCCACCGGGCACCGGGCCGCGGCGTTCCGCGCGGCGCGCTACCTCATCGAGCAGCTGAAGCGGACGGTGCCGATCTGGAAAGTGGAGCGAGCACGACCCGGGCGTCGGCCGCGATCACGCCCTGCCGGTCGGGCAGGACGATGAGCGGGTTGATGTCGAGTTCGAGGACCTCCGGCACCTCCATCGCGAGCTGAGAGACCCGCTCGATCACCTCGGTGAGACCCTCGATGTCGCTGGGGGGCTCCCCCCGGACGCCGCGGAGGAGCGGGAACGCCCGCACCGACTGGACCATGTTGAGCGCCGCCAGCGGCCGTACCGGCGCGAGGCGGAACGTCACGTCCCGAAGCACCTCCACGTAGATCCCGCCGAGACCGAAGGCGAGGATCGGTCCGAAGTACGGGTCCCGTTGGACCCCGACCAGCACCTCCTTTCCTTCTTGGATCTCGGTCTCGACCTCGAACCCCTCGACTCGGGCGTCGGGAGCTTTCGCGCGCACCGACTGGTGCATCGCCTCCCAGGCTTGCCGCAGCGCCGCCGCGTCGTGAATGCCGAGGGCCACCCCTCCGACATCCGTCTTGTGCGAAAGGTCGGGCGACACCACCTTGAGCACTACGGGGTACCCGATCCCCTTCGCCGTCTCGACCGCCTGGTCCAGCGACTGCACCACGGCGCCTTTCGGGAACTGGATACCGTAGGCGCTCAGGAGCCCGCGGGCGGCGACGTCCGACAGGACCACCGTCCCTTCGGTCCGGGCGCGGTCGACCACCGCCTGGGCGGCGGCATGGTCGACCTCGAACGAGCGGACGGGAAGCTTCGGTCGAGTCCTCCAGGCGTGGTAGCGAGCGAGGGCGCCGAGCCCCTGAGCGGCTTCCTCCGGGAAGGTGAACGTGGGCACGCCGTTCTCTTCGAGCAACGCGACCTCCCGCGAGAGGTCGTTCACCCCGAACAGGCACGCGGTGATCGGTTTGGTCGAGGTCTCCTTCGCCGCCAGGATCGCCCGGGCCACCGACTCTCCCGTCATCGTCGAGGTGGGCGTGGTGATGACGAGGGCCCCGTTCATATCCGGTCCCTCGAGGAGCTTCTGCAGGATCACTCGGTAGTGGTCGGCGCCGGCGT
>CAZCNZ010000078.1:0-3457 GCA_964500245.1 uncultured Thermoplasmatales archaeon
TTCGGCGTCGTCTTCTCCCGTAACGACCCCGGCGGGGGCCTGATCGGCGCGAGCGGGTTGTTCCTTGGCCTCGGTCGCCTCGTCGGGATGCAGGGAGTGTGTCTCATGGGCGAGACGAGCGGCTACTTCGTCGACCCCCGCAGCGCGGAAGCGGTTCTCAAGGTGCTCGCGAAGGTGCTGCGCGTCGAGATCGACTTCACCGCCCTCGAGACGAAGGCCCACGAGGTCGACCGGATCGCGCAGAAGATCCACGAGGCGGAGTCGCGTTCGGTAGAAGCCGCTCCGTCCGCCGGCCCGGCCCCCCGGGAAGACCTCGGGTACATCGGCTGAACGACCGCTCGATGCGCGAGCCCGCTCGCCCCGGATCGGTCTCGGAGGACGAACGGCGGCGCGCCGTCCGAATCCTCCTGGAACGCTCCGCAGAGCCGGACGGCTTCGTTCCGTTCGACCGCTTCATGGAGGTCGCCCTCTATGGGAGCGATGTCGGTTTCTACACCCGGCCGGAGCCACCGTTCGGCCGGGAGGGGGATTACTACACCGCCGCGCACGTGACGCCCCTTTTCGGACGAGCGATCGCCCAGCGGCTCAGGTCTGCGTTCGCGAAACTACCCGTCCGCGCCCCGTTGCGGGTGGTCGAGGTGGGCCCGGGCGACGGCACCCTCGGGGTCGCTGTGCTCACGGGGCTTGCGGAGTACCCCGAGCTCCGGCGCCGGCTGGAGTACGTGCTGGTGGAACGTTCTCCCGGCCTCGCCCGTCGCGCGATCGAACAGGTTTCGTCGGCGGGCCAGAGTTCGGGGATCCCGGCCCGGGTGGCAAGCGGTGTCGGGTCGGACGGCCCGTTCTACGGAGCGGTGCTGGCGAACGAAGTGCTCGATGCGCAACCGGTGCGACGGCTTCTGTGGGACGGCGGACGCTGGCGCGAGACCGGCGTGAAGCTCGTGAAGGACGGGTTCGTCCGCGCCACCGGCCCCTGTGACCGGCCGGTCCCCGCTCCCGACCTTCCCGGGAACCTCCCGGACGGGACGATCGTCGAGGTCTCGCCGGGAGCCGAAGCGCTACTTCGGGAGGTCGCGGACCATCTCGTCGGGGGGCTCTTTCTGGTCCTCGACTACGGGATGGAGGAAGGGGAGCTCATCGCGGCGCATCCGACCGGGACCCTCGCCGCGGTGCGCCGACATCGCTTCGTCGACGACCCGTTCGAACACCCGGGAGCGGCCGACCTCTCAGCGTTCGTCAACTTCACTCGAGTGCGGGCCGCCGCCGCGGCGGCGGGGCTCAAGGAACTCGCCTTCCGGCGACAGGCCGAGGCGCTCGCGGAGTGGGGATTCGCCGGACTGCTCGAGGAAGCGACACGTTCGGCCCCCTCCGCCGAGGCCGAGGTTCGAATCCGTCTCGCCGCGAAGAACCTCCTCTTTGGCTTCGAGCGGTTCTCTGCCCTCGAGTGGGCACCGGCCGAAGAGATCCCGAAGGCCGTCCCTGGTCCCGTCAGGTGACCGGTCGCGTCGGGGCGCTCGAGAGCGGTTCCGCGACCTTCGCCTCGACGAGGAGCCGGGCCGTCTCGGGCGGAAGCGACAACACGTCGTCGGCCTTCAGGTCGACCGTTTCGGAACCCACCTCGATCGGCCTCGAGTCCTTCACGATGCGGACGTAGACGAGCGCGGGGCGCGAACGGGCCGTCGGCGCGAGCGGGGGACTGGGCGGGGCGGGAGCGGCTGCGGAGGGTGCGGAAGCTTCCGGTGGACGCACGACCGGTGGTGGGGACGGACCGGCCGAGGGCTCGATGTAGGCGGCCGACGACCGGCGGAAATCGAGGAGAGTGCCGAGGACCTGGTCGAACAGCGTCCGCTCCTCGGGCAGCGCGTTCACCAGGTCGCGGCTCCCACCGATGCTGGCCTGGAACGCGGCGTTCAGGACCTTCTGAGTGCGGCCCTCGACGATATCGCGGGCCACCTGGATCGCCCGCTGGTACGTTTGACGCGAGATCTCCCCCTTCCGTCCCGAAGGGTTCTCGCGCAGTTCGCTCTCGTACGAGCGGCGCAGCTCGGCGAGATAGGCGGACGTCGAGGAGTAGAACTCCGTCGGTATCTTGGCCAGTCCCCGGACGGCGAGCTCGCTACGACGCCATTCGAGCAATTGCATGAAATGGTCGGGCATCGTCTCTCGGGGAAGGAGCGGAGACGCGAAGGACTATACGAGGCCTGCGGTGTTGTTGAGTCCTCCGCTCGCAGGGGAGGCGGCGGAAGAGGAACGGGGGCCGATGGCGTCGGGTCGAGAACCGGCCGCCGCGTTCGACGAGTTCTGGGAGCTCTGGACGCGCCTCAAGCACGACAGCGAATCCCCGGGGACCGTCGTGGTCGTGGAGGGCGAACGGGACCGGCGCTCACTGCGCCGACTTGGGCTCACGGGCACGGTGGTCCTCGTCCACCGGGGCCGCACCTTATCGGAGACCGCCCAGCATCTCTCGGCCACTGCACGTCGGGTGATCATACTGACCGACTGGGACACGGAAGGAGGACACCTCGCGCAACGGCTGAGGGAGTTCCTGGGCGTCGGTCGGTCGGGACCGGACCTCGAGCATCGCCGGCGGCTGGCCCGAGTTCTGCGAGGCGAGCTCGTGCACGTCGAAGGGCTCTACGGCTGGGCGGTCCGCGCGGCGGAAAAAGCGAACCGTTCGCTCGTCCAGCTCCTCGAACTGGCCGAGGCGGACGGCGCCCCCGCTACGGGATAACCTTCGTCTGGGTCCTTCTCGTCGGGCGGCGGTTGCGTGCCCGGGAGGGACGGAAGCGCTCGGCCCCTTTTCCCTTCCAGCGCAGTCCTCGCCCCTCGGTTCCGGCGCTCGTGAGGCCACGGTACACTCGACCCTTGTGCACCGGCGCGGCGACCCAGGAGATCTTCGGGTCGGCCAGGATCTCCGGGTGGGACGGGTCCACCAGAATCACCTCGAAGAACTTCTGCTTCCCGTCCTCTCCCACCCAGTAGGAGTTGAGGACCTCAAGATTCGGATAGTGCTTCTGCGCGCGCTCCTCCGCGATGCGACGAAGGCTCTTTGCGAGGGTCATTCGGAGAATCCCCTTGTGCTTCGGTCGCCGTCCCGCGATGATCGCCCGCTTGCGCTGCCCGCCCCGCCTCACCCGGACACGAACGACGACGTAACCGCCCTTCGCCCGGAACCCGACCGCCCTCGCCCGGTCGAGACGGGTCGGATGCTCGATGCGGGTGACCGTGTTCTCGCGCCGCCAATGCAGGAGGCGTTCGTGGCGAAGGGCGGCCCCTTCTTCCCCCAGCGTCTGCTGGAAGGACTGGGCCATGTAGCGGTACGCCGAGGCGGGCATGGAACGCGGCGCGGGGGACCCGGGCCCCCATTATAAAGCTGCCGGCGCGGCCGCCCTCAGGGCGCGCCGTTCTTCGCCGCACCGGCCCAAGGAAGTCGAGGCTCGGCGGGCCGTACGACCTTTGC
>CAZCNZ010000079.1:0-4483 GCA_964500245.1 uncultured Thermoplasmatales archaeon
TCCGGCAAGATCGGTCCGAACCCGGTGCGAACGAACTCGAGGGACTGCGGGAACGCTTTCCGGAACGACCGCGAGACGAGTTCGTGGTTCGCCGTCTCGCTCAGGTTGACGTTGACGCTCACCACGGGTTGAGCGAGGGCGCGAAAGTCGAGGACCGGGACGAACCAGACCGCGAGGTCGTCGACGAGTTGTCCGTAGCGGGTGGTGATCGTCCGGGTCGAGACTCCCACGTGGCGGGCGATCATCGAGAGGGGCTGGGTCGGGTACTCCCGCAACACCCGAACGATTCGTAGGTCGAGCGGGGTGAGGCCCCGTGTCGGGTCCAAGCGCGCCCAGAGAATCGGAGCCCCGACCTCGGCAATCCCCGCAAGGCCCCGAAGAAGTTCCGTCCGACGGCGGGCTTCCGCCTCATTCGGTACGACGAACTGCGCGCTGATCCAATCTCCGGCCAGGTCAATGCCGCCGACGGCCCCGTCGACGAGGCCGATCCGGTCGATCACCTCGTCCTTCTGAAAGCGGTCGGTCAGGCGAAGGTCCGCAGTGAACCCGATGAGGCCGAACAGCGCAGGATTGGGCCAGACATCGAACCGTTGAAGAAGGCCGTAGCGGGTCCACTCCTTGAGCCGAGAATCCACTCGCGCACGGCTCACCTTCAGCCGTTCGGCGATCCGGTTCGCCTTGAGGCGGGGGTCGACCCCGGCGACCGTCACGCCGCCCGACCGGTACATCTCGCGCAGAATGTCGATATCGATGTCCGCGGGACGTGGGATGATCGAGGGCGGGTGCGGGTGCATTCCGAAGGACGTGACGCTTCCGAGATTTTGAGCTTGACCGACAGTTTCGGAAGCCGGACGCGAGTATCTTCCGGGTTTTCGCATCCTCTCGACACGGGGTTGACGTGACCGGCGCCCCTTGCCTCCTCGATGATGGCGCCGTCCTCCCGACCGACTCCCTCCGCGAGTCCCGACCCCTCGAAGAACTCCTCGTCCCACGCGGGGAGGATCCTTCTCCTGCTGGCGACGGCCGCCCTCCTCGTGAACTTCATCGAAACGATGCTGGTGCCGGCGTTGCCGCGGCTCTCCACGTTCTTCGGAGACGCCCCCTACACCACGGTCGCCTGGGTCCTGTCGGCCTACCTCGTGGTCGGCGTCTGCACCACGCCCGTGTTCGCGAAGCTCGGGGACCTCTATGGGAAGCGCCGCGTCCTCGCCGTGGTCCTCTCGGTCTACTCCGTCGCCGTGGGACTCGCGCCCGCGACCCCCGCGCTCGGGGCGTTCCTGGGACTCTCATCCGCTCAGTCGATTTTCCTCCTGATCGGAGTCCGAGGCGTACAGGGAATCGGGCTCGCGATGTTTCCGCTCGCGCTCGCGATGGTGACGGAAAGTCTCCCCCGCGAGCGGGTCGCCCCGGCGCAGGGCCTGATCGCGTCGATGTTCGCCGCCGGAGCCGCGACGGGGCTCGTCGGCGGCGCGTGGCTCATCCAGACCGCCGGTTGGCAACTTGCCTACGTTTCGGTCTTGCCGTTCGTCCTCCTCTTGCCCGTGCTGGCGGCCGTGTGGCTTCCCGAGGGCCATGGGGGGACGGGCGGCGTGATGGACCTCCCCGGCGCGGCACTCTTGGGCAGCGCCCTGGCGTCCCTACTCATCGGTCTGACCCTGGGCCCGACCTGGGGCTGGAGCCGGTGGGCGAGCCAGTCGGTGGGCGGGGTCTCGTTCGGCGTCCCTGAACTGTTTGCGCTCGCGGTCATGTTCGCGGGGCTGTTCGTCTGGCGGGAGCGGGTGGCGAAGGAGCCGATCATCGACCTCGCGCGGCTCCGCCACCGGAACATCTCGCTGAGCTACCTCGGGGCGCTCCTCGTCGGACTGGGACTCTTCACCGCGTTCGTGGTCCTCACGGTCCTCGTCGAGTTCCCGGTGGTGGGCCTCGGCGACAGCGTGCTCGCGTTCGGTCTCGCGAGCGTTCCGACCACGTTGAGCATGTTCGTGGCCGCTCCCCTCGTCGGCCGAGGCGTGGCCCGCTATGGGCCACGTCCGTGGGTCCTCGTCGGGGCAGCGCTCTCGATCACGGGATTCCTGCTGTTGCTGAGCTACCACGCCACGTATCTCGAGCTCGTCGTGGAGGCGGTGCCCACCTTCGTAGGGTTGGTCACGGTCCTCGTCTCGGTGACCAACGTGATTGCCTTGGCCGCGCGGCACGGCGAGACGGGTATCCACATGGGGATGACCGAGATGTTCCAGGACCTCGGGGCCAGCGCCGGACCCGTGCTCGTCGCGACGTTCCTCGCGACGTACACCCGGACGATCTTGGTCCCCACCGGGCCCGGTAGCGCCATCGCGCTCACCGTCCCGAGCAGCGCCGCGTTCACCTGGATCTTCATCGTCGGAGCGGTCGTCGCCGGGGCGTTGGCTGTGGTCGGATTGCTACTGGAGAACCACCGCGTCCATGCTGAGGATTCCTCGCAGAAGGTCGACCTACCGTTCGCTGCGGAGGCAACCTCCGAGCCGGCCGCAGCGGCCACGGCAGAACTCTGAATGGACAGCGACTAACGAGCCTCTTCCCACGGAAGTTGGACCAAGCAATCGGTCCAGCCCGAGGTCAGCACTAGGACTTACTGGGCGGTGTCTTCGCCAGCGCGAGCAGGTGGTCCATCGTCTCGTTGAACGTGGCGACCGGTCGGTAGCCGAGCTTCGAGGCGATCTTCCCCACCTCGCACACTGTCACGATCGGGGCTCGGTCCGGGGGTTTCACCGGCTGCCCCAGGGCGTGTGCGATGGGAACGTAGAACTCGTTGAACGTCACGTTCTGGTCGACGGCCATGAAGGTCTCGTTCACCGCGTTGGGGTGCGTGAGCGCGAGCCGGGTCATCTCCGCGAGGTTCAGCGTGTGGACCCAGGGCATTTGATCGCCGGGATGCAGGTCGTCGAGCCATCCGCGCGAACGAATCCGCTCGACCATTTCGTCGCCCCATTGCGACCGGACCCAGTGGGTGATCATCCCGGGACGCAGGACCACGGTCTCGAGGCCGCGGTCGCGCACCTCTCCGAGGGCTACCTCGGCCTGGGCCTTCGTCGCGCAGTACGGTAGGGGGTCGGTCGTGGCAAGCGCGGTCGATTCGTCCACTCGGCTCGGGAGCGGCTCGCCGTGCACGGAGATCGTGGAGATGTGTACAAATCTACGAACCCCGGCCTCAAGGGCCAGGGTTGCCAGCGTTCGAGTACCTTCGACGTTCACGACCTTCGCGCGGGCGAGGTCGGGCCCGCCGGTCGCAGCGCAGTGCACGACAAGGTCCGCACTCTCGAGAGCAGCCCTCAACGCAGCGGGCTGCGTGAGTTCTCCGAGAACCGGTGTCCAGCCTTGCGCACGGGCGGAATCGGCCTGACCGTCCGACCGCACCAGAGCGCGGACCTCCATCCCGCCGGCGCGAAGCCGTGTCGCTAGGTGGTAACCGACGTGGCCGCTGACCCCGGTGATGAGGACGGTCGTCACGCGATGGTCGAACTCACCCTGTCACTTAACCGCGATGCACCGAGGGCTCGGCCGTCCCCATGGCCTTGCCCGTCAGACTTCGGTGACTGTCTCTTCGGGCTCGTCCACGACGCGCACCCGTCCGAAGTGGAAGCGCTCTCCACGCGCCTTCCACGCCCGCTGGAGGAACCGATGCTGCGAAGGGAGTTCCGCCCGTGAGAACGCGAGGCTCACGTACCAGGCGGCGGGCGCGTACAGCAAGATGGACGTGAGGAACAGCGCCGGGTCAAAGACGACACCGGGCAGCACCTCCAGCTCTAGGATGCTCGCCCCTCCGACCACGAGAAGAAGGCCGGCCAGCCAAAGGAGAGGAAACTCGAGCGAGTCGGTGATCCGGGTCCGCAGGCGACTCACGAGGAACGGCGCCGCCGGTGCGATGAGGAGGGCGAGGCCAAACCCGGCCAGCGCCTCGTAGGTGAAGAAGCGAACTGGGGCATCGATCGCGAGACGAGGGACAAGGTCGCCTCCCTTCACGAGGAGGATCATGAAGATCAGCTCGAAACCGAGGGTGACGAGCAGGAGCGCCCCGAACCGTCCCCACACTTCCTGGGGCGTGTCCGGCCGTCGGGGCGGCGATACGACCACATGACGGTGAAGCCCCGGGATTCTCGCGATCAACGCGAGCACGCCCACGGCCATGAACTCCCCGAAGAGAAGCGAGGCGGCGTACGCGGTGCCGAACCAGAGGACCGAGAAGATCGCGGTCGTCACCAGAAGCACGATGGTGGCGCGGACCAGTCGGTCGCCCGTCCACAGCGCCTGGGCGTGAAAGAACTGCGTCACGACAAGGGCGTACGCTAGGAGGAGCAGGAACGGAACGAACCAGAGGACCACTGCAGGCAGCCGAAATGTGGGCCCGGTTTCCGTCGGGGTGGCCGAGGTGGATGGCTCGGCGGGCGAGGAAGTTCCGGCCGACGTCATGCGTCCGGCCGCCCCATCCGGCGCCTTGGGGTCCAGT
>CAZCNZ010000080.1:0-3018 GCA_964500245.1 uncultured Thermoplasmatales archaeon
CGAGGCCACGCTCCCGCACCGCACGGACGTAGGCGATCGCGTTCGCGAGGGTGAAGGCGACCTCCTGGACCGCGGTCGCCCCCGCTTCGCGCATGTGGTAGCCCGAGACCGAGATGTAGTTCCACTGCGGCATCTCGCGCGTCGTGAACTCGATGAGGTCGACCGTCAGCCGGAGCGACGGTCCCGGCGGGTAGATGTACGTCCCGCGGGCGATGTACTCCTTCAAGATGTCGTTCTGGACCGTTCCTCCGAGGTGGTCGCGCGGCACACCGTTCTCCTCGGCGACGGAGACGAGGAGGGCGAGCAGGATCGGGGCAGTGGCGTTGATCGTCATCGACACGGTCGCTTGGTCGAGCGGGATCCCGCGGAACAGCGTCCGCATGTCCCCGAGCGAGGCGATGGGCACCCCGCATCGGCCGACCTCTCCCCGGGCCCGAAGGTGGTCGGAGTCGTAGCCGTTCTGGGTCGGAAGGTCGAACGCCACCGAGAGTCCGGTCTGGCCGCCCTTCAGGAGGAAATGGAACCGCTCGTTGGTCGCCCGGGCACTTCCGAAGCCCGAGTACTGACGGAACGTCCAGAGGCGCCCGCGGTACATCGTCGGTTGAATTCCCCGGGTGAACGGCCCCTCACCGGGGAACCCGACCTGCTCGAGGAACGCACCGTCCGGGTCCTCGGGGGGCTCCGCGAGCAGCGGCAGGCGGCCTCCCTCCACCCGGGACCCGATCGCGCGGCGCGCGTCCTTCTGCCAACGTCGGCGAGCGGCCGAGCGGGAGGCACCGCTTCGGGATCGGGCCATCGCCGTTGGACCGGGGGACGCTATTAATCGGTTCCGTGACGGGCGACCAGAGGCCAGAGAGCCGTCAGGTCGACCTCAGCCCACGAAACCGGCACCGGGACCCCGATCTCGGAAAGGACCTGGGGTGCCACCTCGCCCATTTCGGCGACCACTTCTCCGGCGACACGCGTGCGGGCCGCCCGGCCCGCGGTGATCCCCGGGATCTCGGCCGGTTCCCGCACACCGGCGACGTCGACCGATCGGAGCAGGTAGTCCGAAAGCGCCGCGGCGTCAGCGAACCCGGCCGTGTCCGAAGCGACAACGATCCCGGCGTGGTAGCGGGTCTCGCCACCGGTCTCGGCACCGGCGAGCGCGACGACCACGGGGGCGACCTCGCCGAATCGCTGCGGGTATCCGTGACGCGTGTTTCGGGAGAGCACGTCGAGGTGGGAGAGCAGTAACCGGTTGCGCAGGTACGCGAACTCGGCGGAGACGGGGTTGCGAAGACGCAGCGGGGGCTCACCCCCGACGCGCGCGACGGCGGTTTCGGAGACCAGGAGCGGCGTGTTGGGAGCCGCAAGGCCGAGGCCGAGCATCGTCGACGCGAAACGGCGGCGGAACATCGTCTCGTGCCGCAGACGGCCCCGCGTCCGACTCGGAGGCAAGAGGCCGTCTTCGGGGCGAACCCCCTCCGCGAGCAGGACGTCCTCCCCGAGGTCCACGGCGGTCAAGAGGTCGGGACGCCAGGGAGGTGCTTCGACCAGCCATCCTCCTGCGTGCGGGTGCCCTACCAACCGGGACTCGGCGAGCCTCCGCTCGACGACCGAAGCCGACAGGCCCTCGCCCCCTAGGGTCCGGAGGACTCGGGACGGCAGGTCAACGGCGTGGTTCTCCACCACCGACGCGCCATCGGAGTGCGGCTCACCGCCATGGACGAGCGGCACGGGCGCGACCGACCAGCCCTGGGCCACGAACGGCACGAGCATGAGTCCCACGGACTCCGCGACCGTGCGCTCGCGCGTCCCCGTCGATTCGATCAGGAGCTCGCGGTCGCCGACGCGCGCCTCCCCGGCCGTGCGGCCGTTGAGGACGGGCGGGAGGCTGAGCATGGTCCCGTGGGCGTCCTTGAGCGTGAGGCAGGAGTCCCCCGAGCGGCCGAGCGACCCGTAGGTCTTCGCCATCGGATGGTCCGCGAAGAACTCCTCTCCGCCGACCTCCTCCGAACCGTCCAGCGGAACGAACCGGACGGAGGCGAGCGGCTCGAGCGAGTACCGTACCGGGAACTCGAAGCGGTCGGTAGGGTAGATGCCGAGGCTGGCCGCGCGCCGGTTCCGACCGATCGTCGCGTGGAGAATCTCTTGGAAGCGGACGGCTTCCGCGAGAAGTCCCGCGTCGAGCGCCCGTCCCTCGGGCGCCCGGAGAATCGCCCCTCCGATCGACGGGCGGATCGTCTCGACCGATCGGTCGACCTCGAAACGGGGACCTCCCGGAGCGGAGGGAGGGGCGCGATACGGCGGAATCCCATGGGCCGTCCCCAGAACCCCTTGGAGATAGAGTCCCAGACCGCCCTCCGAGAGGAGGTCGAGGCGGTCCGGGGTCACGGACACCGTGAGTGACGTCCCCTCGTGCGCCTCGACCTCGGCCTTCGAGCCGAAGAGAAGGTCGTCGAGCTCCGGTCCCCGTAGCGGTCGGCCGGCGACCGCGCACAAACGGTCCGCGTCCAGCATCGAGCGTGGCATCGCTACGGACTCCCCCCGGTCAGGCGGGCCAGGTCGTCTTGGAAGAGCTCGCGGATGTCGTTGCAGCCGAGCGCGACCATCGCGAGACGGGTGACGCCGATCCCCCACGCCAGCACGGGGACCTCGACTCCGAGGGGAAGGAGCACCTCGGGTCGGAGGATGCCTCCCGGGAACACCTCGATCCAGCCGAGGTGCGGGTGGCGCACGTATCCCTCGACCGACGGCTCGGTGAACGGGAAGTAGCTTGGTCGGATCTTCATCTCGTGAAGGCCGATCGCCTCCGCGAGCGTCGTGAACACTCCGACCAGGTGACGGAGGTCGAGACCTTCCTCGCCGATCACTCCCTCGCACTGGCAGAATTCCAGGTGGTGACGCGCGTCGACCTCCTCGTGGCGGAAGTTCCGGTCGATCGAGAACATCCGGAACGGCGGGCGCGGCCGACCGGCCAGGAAGCGCGCCGAGACCGCGGTCGTTTGCGAGCGCAGCACCGGACGGACGGCGACC
>CAZCNZ010000081.1:0-8017 GCA_964500245.1 uncultured Thermoplasmatales archaeon
CGGGGTCTCCCGGACGACGAGGACGAGTGGCCGCATTCTCACTCATGGAGGCCGGAGCCGAGTATTTCTCTCGCCGTGGAATTGGCTTGACATCCTTTCTCACGGGTAAGGGAAACTCCATAGCCGTCCGCACTTCTTCCGCGACCGTTCGATGCCCGATCACGGCTGGTTCGAGGCCACGTTCGAGCGAGGGCCGATGGGAGCGCTCCTCCTGGACGCGGAGGGCCGGATTGACCGTCTCAACCCAGCGTTCCGGCAGCTGCTCGGCCTTCGAGACGAAGACCTCACGGGGCGGAGCCTGAGCGAGTTCCTTGCGCACGGCGCCGACC
The DNA here is from genome assembly GCA_964500245.1 of uncultured Thermoplasmatales archaeon. Lineage (GTDB taxonomy): Archaea > Thermoplasmatota > Thermoplasmata > Lutacidiplasmatales > UBA184 > Lutacidiplasma. The sequence continues at coordinate 330 of CAZCNZ010000081.1, forward strand.
GGCTCGAGGAAGCCCGAATCCGAGCGCAGGCGGACGAGAGGTCGCGCTCACTCCAGGGGTTCACCCTCGAGGCGACCGGCCGGAAGCGCCGGCACTTGGTGGACGTCGATTTCTATCCGCAGGCGGACGCGTCGGGCCACCCGACCGGGGTCCTTCTCGTCTTTCACGACCGGACCGGGACTCACCAGGACCCGGCGGCGACGGCCCGACTCTTCCACCAGGCGTTCCTTCACTCGACGAACGCGATGGAGCTCACCGACCGGGACGGCTTCCTCATCGACGTCAACCCGGCCTTTGAACGGATCTACGGCTACCGCCGGGAGGAGGTCATCGGGCAACGGCCCAACCTGGTCGCGAGCGGAAAGACCGAACCGTCCACGTACAAGGAGATGTGGAGAGACCTCCTCGACCCGGCGGCCGGTTCCTGGTCGGGCGAGCTCATCAACCGGGACCGGGCGGGCATCGAGCATCCGGTTTTGATTACGATCACCGCGATCCGGGGAACCGACGGGGTGATCACTCATTTCCTCGGGGTCGCGGTCGACCTGACCGACTTGCGCCGGCTCGAGCGTCAGGCCCGCCACTCCGACCGTCTGGTCTCGCTCGGCCAGCTCGCGGCGGGAGTGGCCCACGAGATCAACACGCCGCTCGCGAACATCACCCTGATCGCCGAATCGATCCGACGCCGCACGAACGACCAATGGACCCGCGGTCGTGTCGACTCCCTGCTGCACCAGACAGATTCGGCGGCCCGGATCGTGAGCGGGCTCCTCGACTTCGCTCGGCGCCCGGAAGCTCGGACGGGCGAGGCCGACCTGACGAGTTCGGTGCGCGAGGTCGTCGACTTCCTCAAGGGGAAGCAATCGGAGGAAGTGGTGGTGAACGTCCTGGCGCCCACCGAGCCGCTCCTGGTCCGGGGGGAACGTGACCAGCTCAAGCAGGTCGTCACGAACCTGCTCAACAACGCCTACGACGCGGTGAACGGCGTCGGTCGGATCGACGTCCAGCTCACCGCGGACCCGGAGTGGGTGCACCTGAGCGTGGCCGACAACGGTGGTGGGATTCCGCCGGACGTACGGCCGCACCTGTTCGAGCCGTTCTTCACGACGAAGCCCGAGGGTAAGGGAACCGGGCTGGGTCTCGCGATCTGCATCGGGATCGTAGAGTCGCACGGAGGGTCCATCGACGTCGAATCCCAAGTCGGAAAGGGCTCGAAGTTCATCGTCCACCTTCCCCGGTTCGAACCGAGCGGATTCGGCGCCCCATCGCGGACCTCCGAGTAGGCACCGGCCTTCCGAACGTAGCGGGATCGTCCTCCGGGTCAAGAGTCAGCGTTATTTTGGTGGACCGGGATTCCCCGCCGATGCGCCTCCTGGTGGTCGACGACGACGCCGTGTTCCGCGAGGAGCTGGCGACGCTCTTGTCCGACTGGGGACACCAGGTCGAATCGGTCTCTTCCGGCGCGAAAGCGATCGAGGCGCTCGAGGCCGCCGAGTTCGACGTGATCTTCTCCGACGTCCGAATGCCGCGGATGAGCGGCTTGGAACTCCTACGGCAGGTGCGGGAGCGATGGCCCCGGGTCTACGTGATCATGATCACCGGCTTCGGAACCGTCGAGGCGGCGGTCGAGGCGATGAAGCTCGGCGCCTTCGACTACGTCCGAAAGCCCTTCCGGTCCGAGGCGGTCCAGCGGATCATCTCTCTCATTCAGGACCAGCGTGCCTTTGCCGTGCCCAGCGGCGGAGAGAAGGACCCGTTGCGCCTCGCCGACAAGTGGGCAAAGGCCGGCCACGAGGTTCTCGTGCTCGGCGTGGCCCCTCGGAAGCCGATCGCGGGGGTCACGGTCGCCGACCTTCCAATGGTCGATTCCCCCGCGGGTCTCCAGGACACCGTCCTCCGGTTCGTGGAAGAGCATCCCCGGCCGGCGGTGGTCATCGCCGGGGTCGAGCGCCTGTTCGCCACGCACCGCACCGAGGACGTCGCGCACGCCCTGAGCGAGATCGTCCAGCACACGGAAGGAAAGGGACCGATCGCGGTCGGGTTTGACCCCGAGGTCCTTCCGGATGCCGCCGTCCTACAAGTGCGCGCGGGCATTTCGGCGGTCCGCGTCCAAGGTACTCTCGGAGCGCTCGCGAACCCGCTACGCCGCCACATTCTCCGGCGCCTTTCCGAGGGTCCGACCTCCTTCACGGAGGTGATGCGGGCCGCGGGTATCGACGACTCGCCGAAGCTCTCGTTCCATCTCCGGACGCTGCAGGAGGAAGGGCTGATCTCTCACACTTCCGACGCGTACCACCTCACCGCCACCGGGAAGGAAGCGGTCCGTGTCCTCCACGAGGTGGACGAGCTCGGCTCTGCCGAGGAGGGTCGGGTATTGGTGTTTCCGACCCGCCCTCCGGCGGGCCGCTAAGCGGACGGTGGCCGGGAGCGGGGTGCGCTCCGGGCTAGGAAGAGGTGGTGGCCACCCTTCCCTTCCGGAATGAACCTGTCTTGGACGAGGCGATACCCTTCTGCTCGGAACCAGCGGCGGTAGGTCGCCGCATCATAGTGGCTCCAGAGCATGCGCGCATCCGACCCGAGCCATCCCCGTTCCTCGCCTTCGTACCTATCGTGCCCTAGGATCGCGAGTAGCCAGCCCCCCGGCACAAGCCAGCGGGAAATCTTCCGAAGCATGGCGCGGTGTTCCTCGCGAGGGACATGAATGAGGGCGTAGAGGGAGACCACGGCAGCGAACCTCCCCGATGGAAAATCGACCTCGGTAAGGTCCGCACGGACGAACCGCGCCCGCGGGACAAGCCGACGCGCGCGGCGCACCTGGAGGTCGGAAATGTCGACGCCGGTCACACGGTAGCGTTGCGCGAGGATCCGCGTCGCCGGGACTCCCGTGCCGCACCCGAGGTCGAGCACCGCGGAGCCCCGAGGGACAGCCCTCAAGATCGGGTGGAGCCATTCGCAGTACTCCTCCTCCGTGTGACCGAAGGTGTCCACCGAGGAGGCCCGTGGGCGATATCGATAGGAGACTCGATTCCACCCGGTGCGAACGGTCTCCTTCCAGGTGGACCTTGAGAGGGGGCCTCTGGGGCCGCGCCGGGGCGACACAAATCTCCCACCGCAGGGAACTAGAAGGCGTCTCGGGCCGGTGGGGCGTGCCGGCGGGGGCGAACCGAGCGTAGGGCGGCCCCGGACCTCGAAACCCCTCCAGAACGGGCTCAAGAACCCCTGCGTGTTGGGCCGCCGAGAGGCGAACCTCCGTGCCCGCACGCAAATCCCGTACTCCCAAGGCGAAAGCCGCACCGACGTACACGAACGGAACCCTTTCGGTCACCGACGAAAGGACCGGCTCCAACTACCGGATTGCGATCCAAGAAGGTGCCATCCGGGCGACCGATCTCCACCAGATCCGTACGGGTCCGGACGACCCGGGTCTCCTGAGCTACGACCCGTCGTTCGCGAACACCGCCTCTTGCCGCAGTGCGATCACGTACATCGACGGAGACAAGGGGATCCTCCGGTACCGGGGGTATCCCATCGAGGAGCTCGCGGCCTCGAAGTCGTATCTCGAGGTCGCCTACCTGCTGATCTACGGGACCCTTCCCACCAAGAGCCAGCTCGCCGACTGGCTCTACCACATCACCCACCACACGATGCTGCACGAGAACGTCCAGAAGTTCATGGACGGGTTCCATCACGATGCCCACCCGATGGGGATGATGGTCAGCACGCTCGCCGCGCTCTCCACGTTCTATCCGGACGCGAAGAACATCTCGGACGAGCAGGTCCGCTATCAGCAGGCGTACCGTCTGATCGCCAAGGTCCCCACGGTCGCGGCGTTCGCGCATCGACATTCGATGGGGATGCCGTACATCCACCCGAGCAACGACCTCGCCTACGCCGAGAACTTCCTCGCGATGATGTACCGACCGTCGTGGACGACGTCCTACACCCCCGACCCGGTGCTCGCGAAGGCGCTCGACACACTGTTCGTCCTCCACGCGGACCACGAGCAGAACTGCAGCAGCAACGCGATGCGCGCCGTCGGTAGTTCGCACGCGGACCCGTACAGCTGCGCGGCCGCGGCGGCCGCGGCCCTCTACGGGCCTCTCCATGGTGGGGCCAGCGAGATGGTCGTCCGAATGCTCCAGGAGGTCGGGTCGAAGGACCGAGTCCCTCAGCTGCTCCGCCAGGTGAAGGAGGGCCGACGGCTTCTGATGGGGTTCGGCCACCGGATCTACAAGAACTACGACCCGAGAGCCCGGCTGATCCAGCAGATTGCGGAAGAGGTCTTTGCGGTGACCGGGCGCAACCCGCTCATCGATGTCGCGCTCGCTCTCGAGAACGCGGCACTCTCGGACGAATACTTCATTTCGAGACGGCTCTACCCGAACGTCGACTTCTACTCGGGGATCATCTATCAGGCGATGGGATTCCCGGTCGACATGTTCCCGGTCCTCTTTGCGATTCCCCGGACGTCGGGGTGGATCGCCCAGTGGATCGAGATGCTCCAGGATCCCGAGCAGAAGATCGCCCGGCCCCGGCAGGTGTTCACCGGCCACCCGGAGCGTCACCTCGAGCTCGCGGGAGTGAAGGCGCCGATCCGCAAGCCTTCCCGAACGGTCGACACGCGGCCCAAGCCGCCCGCTTAGTCGACGGGGGATTCAGACGTCCAGAACGGCCGGGATCCGCCCGGTCTTGATCGCCCTTAGGAAGACGGCGTGGTCCCGTTCGGTCTGCTCGGCGTACGCCTCCGCGAAGGAGGTGATTGCCCGGTCGAACGCGGTCCCGCCGCCGAGGTACCCACTGATCTGGGCAGGGTCTCCGGTCCGGGCGTGCGCCCGGGCCAACGCCGTCCCGCACAGTTCGGCCTGGCCGATGAACTCCTGAACGCCGAGGGTCGAGAGGGCGTACGAGAACTTCATGTCGCGCAGTTGACGGACGTAGAAATCCCGGGTTCCGAGGCGACTCCAGCCTAGGAAGATATCGCTCGCCTCCTGCACGAGGTGTTGTCCGATCACCACTCGCTGGGCGTGATTGGGGTAGGGGCTCGCCCCCAAGTACCGTTCCAGAGCCGAAGAGGTCGCCTGCTTCAACTGGAGGAACAGCGGGTCCTCCACGTCATCGTCGGCGAGCAGCAGCAGGACAGAACACTCGAGGCCCACGCTGCCGACACCGACCACCTTCTGAGCGACGTCGGCGACGTGGTATCGGTCGAGGAGCATGCGGCGTTCGTCGGGAAGGGTCTCGAGGTATCGGTCGTACAGCGACCGGGACAATTCCTCGGCCGTGAAGTCGCGGTAGTGCGCGATGAGCGGAGGGTCGTTTCGGATGCGGAAGCGTCCCTTCACCGACTTGGTGAGATTCGGGAATGCGGCAAGTCCGGTGCGACGAAGGGACTTCCCCGCCGCCCGACCGATCAGGGCGCGGAGCGCGCGGTCCTCCGGGAAGGGCGGACTCTTCACGTCCAGATGAAAGTACCAGACGTCCAGGTATCGCATTCCGGCGAAGGCCGCCATCATCTTTCGGTACGACTGAACGGCGGTCCGTGTCGCCCGGCGGATTTCGGACCGACGATATCCATTCTGCCGGCCCGCGACTACGAAGCTGGTAGCCAGCCGCTTGACATCCCACTCCCATGGCCCGGGCAGGGTCTCGTCAAAGTCGTTGACGTCGAACACCTGTTGACGCTCGGGGGTACCGAAAACGCCGAAATTGCTCACGTGCGCGTCCCCGCAGAGCTGGACGGTCAATCCCGTCACGGGGGTGGAAGCAAGGTCCCGGGCCATCACCGAGGCGGCCCCCCGCAGGAATCCGAACGGCGAGAGCGCCATCCGTCCATACCGGATCGGCAGCAGTTCGCGAATCCTCTCCCGGTCCGCGGTTTGGATCAAATCGACGAGGTCGGGTCGATCCCGGGGCGGTGACCAGGTCGCGTGGCTCGATCGGGGGCTCCGCCGGCGGAGCGCTTTGCCGCGAGCGAGCCGCGCGGACCGCGAATCGAGACGGACCGGGTGTTCGGCGCGAAAGCTTCGAACCGCCATTGACGGAGCCGTTCTTCGAGAAGGGCCTCTCGAGATGAGCGAATGCCCGATGTCGGGTCCTTCGAGTTAAGCGTACCCGCCGCTCGCGCTCTAAGCCTTTCCCCTCCTTTTCGGAAAATCCTATTCCGAAAACGCAACAACTAAGGGGAAGGCCGGCCAAGTGATTCTCGGTCATTAGACGCCTTCCCGCAGGGCCCTCTCTCCGAGAAGAACTCGAGGAGGAGACCTCGAGCATCCCTCGGTCAACGACCCACGGGACGAGGCGGCGGTTGCTGGGCCATGAGGGGAGGAAAGAGCCCATGGAAGGAATCCACGGCCGGCACGACGCTCGGCGTCTTCCTGACCGTGCTTGTTCTCCTGCTATCGAGCGGTCCGCCCACACCCGGGACAGATCCCGCGCCACACGGCTTCGCCGCACCGCCGCGCTCCGCGGACTCCGGATTGAATTCGCGTTTCTCTTCGTCATCGGGTTCCAGCGGGACAACCTACTACGTTGACTACGCATCGGGAAGCGACAGCAATCTCGGCACGACTCCTTCGACACCCTGGAAGCACGTCCCCGGCGACCCGCGTGCGACCGGGGAACCGTCGGCCACAACCCTCGGACCCGGCGACACGGTCGTCTTCAAGGGCGGAGTGGCGTACGTCGGTACGGTCGTAGTCCCGTGGAGCGGAGCGCCCGACCGACCGATCACCTACGACGGCAACTCCGCTGGGACCTTTGGTAGCGGGCGGGCGATCGTCGACGGGTCGGGACAGGCCCTTGGTCCGCTCGCCTTCCAGTACGGGTTCCTCGGCGGAGAACGTTGGAACGGGGTGGAGGACGTCGGCGTCTCCTACGTGGTGATCGATCACTTTGAGATCCGAGACCTGCGCTACATCTGGAACGACACCGGCGGCGGATGGAACAACGGCCCTCAGGGCGTGGAAATCGGAGCGGTCGGCTCCAACGTCACGGTCGAGAACTGCTGGATCCACGACGTCCAGCCCATCGCCCTCGCAGTCAACAACAATAGCGAAGTCATGGGCACCCTCAACGCGTGGAGTTCGGTCCGGGTCACGAATTACACGTTCACGGACTCGAACGTGAGCCTCGCCCAGTATGCGGGGACGCCGGGGTCGCTCGCGCGCTTCAAGATCTACCTCGGTTGGGGCAGCGATGATTACACCATCGCCTCCGCCTATCTCGGACCCTACTCGGCGAACAACAACACGCTGAGGGTCTACCAGGACCTCAACTTGACCATGCCCGGGTGGAACAGCGCGTACAGCGACCCGGTCGGTGCCGCCAGCGCCTACGGCTACTCGATCTTCAACATGACTCAGGGACCGATGTACGGCAAGCAGAGCGCCGACATCGCCATCTCCGACCATCCGAACACGGAACTTTTCAACAACACGATTTCGGACGCGGGCACGGGAATTGGCCTGAGCCAGGACAACGATTCTCTCGTGGAGGGAAACGACATCTCGAGCGTCTCGTGGGGGATCGCGGGGGGAAGCGGTGAGATCCCCGCGGCCCAGCTCGTGAACGTCACGATCGCGTTCAACCGGATCCACGACTTCTATCCCTACGTCCGGAACGGCTACTGGTCCGGCTGGCACGGGGACGGAATCTACCTGTTCGCCGGGTCGAACAGTTACGCCACCATC
>CAZCNZ010000082.1:0-9915 GCA_964500245.1 uncultured Thermoplasmatales archaeon
CGAATCTGGCCGCGCCCACTTTCGCTATCGGGACCTGTCGCCCCCAAAGTGAGGGAATGGAGGATTCCCGGTGCGGTCACCCGCCCAGCGGACTCAGGTGGGCAAGACATCTCTCCTCAGGATGAGCCCGAAATTCCTGTCCCGACCCCCGTCATCGTGCACGTGATGGTGGCCCCGACCGTGGTGTTCAACCGGTCCCCCGTGAGGTACATGCCTTGGAAGTCGAGCGCGTAGCTCGCCCCGCAGGTAAACCCCCAGCCGACAACCACGTCGGTCGTGGACGTCGCATCCCCCGGGTGGAGGGGCGTGACGTAGCTGATCCCGGTGAATGGAATCGAGAACCGGCCCGCAATCCAGGCGATGAGGCTGATGATCGTCCCCGACCCCGTGTTCCGGACGCTGAGGGTGACGGTCGGGCCCGCGGGGTTCGTGGCCCCCGTGTTCTGGAACGACAGCACCTCGATCGGGGAGGACGCCCCACTGGCGAAGAGGGGAACCACCAGAATGAGGACGACGGCAAACGCGGCGATGAACCCCGAGCCGACGAAGAAGAGGAAGCCCGGCTGGGCCGGCATCCTTCGCCCCGTTTTGCCGGCATCGCCGTGCGAGTAGATGAAGAGTTTACCTGGGAGCTCTCTGGGCCGTCCATCCGAGTTCCATGGAGCCGGAAGCCCGCGTCAGCACCGCCCGCCTTCCGGAGGCGGAGGACCTCGAGTACCGTCGCGGCGGGTGGCGGGACCTCTTTCGGAACCGTCGATTTCTCCTCCTGCAGGCCTCCGGAGCGCTCGCCGGCGCTGGCTACGCCGTGTACTCCGTCTCGGTGGTGTTCCTTGCCTATGGGATCACCGGCAACCTGCTGATCGCCGGCGCGGTGTTCTTCATAGAGACCGGAGTCTACACTTGCACTTTCCTTGTCGCTCCGATTGTCGACCGGGCCCGGGACAAGCGGACCATCCTGCTCGCCTGCTACCCCTTCCAGGCCTTGGCCGCCGGGGTGCTCGCCTACGCCCTGAGGAACGGGGACGCAACGGTTCCGCTCCTGCTGGGCGTCTCCTTCGTGGTCGCTCTGGGATGGGATTTCGTCTGGGCAGCCTTCATGGTCGCCCCGCCGATCCTGGTGCCGAAACGGCAGCTCTACATCGCCGACTCGGTGAACAATATCGTCGGAGCGGGAACGCAGATCGGCGGGTACGCGGGCGGCGGAGCGCTCCTGTACTTCATCGGTCCGGTGGGTGGCGCCACCGCCTACGTGGTGATCCTCGCCGCGGCGATCGTGGTCACGCTCCCGCTCTCCCTGCGCATCGACAATCCGCCGACGACGCGCTTCTGGGAGACGTTCCGCCACGGCTGGGACGCGTTCCGGGGGGAGGCGGGCCGGGCGTTCCGGGCGCTCAGTATCATGGAGACGTACCTCGGGTTCTTCACCACGCTTCCGGCCCTTCTGGTCACCGCGATCGCCTACCAGTGGTTCGCCCACCCGGCGGCGGCCTACGGTGCCCTGATCACGGTCTACGCGCTCGGAGGGTCGCTCGCGGGCATCGTGGTGGGACACTACAACCCGCGGCGGTCCGTCGGACTCATTCTCGTCCTCTGTCCCACCATCGCCGGGGTCTTCGTTCTCGCCCTGGTGCCGTCCTCAGGTTCGGCGCTCCTGGTCGGCGGCTTGCTTGCGATCGTGGGTGCCGCCCTGACGGTGCGCTACACCGCGAAGTACACCTGGGTCCAGGGCTCGTATTCGCCCGACGTGCTGGGTCGACTCACCTCGAACCTCTATCTCTTCACGGGCGCGACGGCCTCGGTCGCGGTCCTGCTCGTGGGCACGCTCTCGCTCGAAGTCTCCCTCGCGAACCTGCTTCTCCTCACCGGGATCGGACTCCTTGGTGGGGGGGTCCTCTGTGTGGCCCTTCCAGCGATTCGACGGCTCGCGTTCTGAACTCGAACCGGCGAGCCCCGGCGTGGGAACCTAAGGAAACGTGTCCGACGGCACGGTGCCGCTGAACCCGTTGACCCCGATTGCGACGAGCTGGTCGCCGTAGAGTCCGGCGCTGGTGGCCGGCGTGCCGATGATGATCGAGTCGCCGCTCGAGAGCAGGCCCGTGAACGGGGGCATAAGCTGCCATGCCGATGTCGCCGGGTCATACGTCGCAACGACGGACGCGTTGGTGGGGGTCAGCAAGGAGATCGTGTCCCCCGTCGACCACGGAACGGTCGCGCCCTCGCTGTTCCTTAGGCTGAGATCGATGTTCGCGGTGGAGACTCCTTCGTTGACCCCTGCGATCCCGATGGCGTAGCAGTAGGAACTGGCGGGGGCGCCGCAACCGGAAGGGCTCGTGCCGGTGATGTTGTACGGGACTCCCCAGGAGAGATCCTCTCCGAGCGGCTTCGAGCTCGAGAAGGTCAGCCGGACCAACTGATTGCCCCGGTCCACGATGACGAACCCGGGTGAAGGACCGAGGTACCCTTGCGCCGTCGCCGTGAACGGGTACCCTCCATTCGGCTCGGAAAAGACGATCTCCGTGCTCGTAGAACTCTGGATGGAGCCGTTCAGGTTTACTTGCCACAGAGTGCCCGAAGGTAACCCGGTCTCCTCGAAGGTGACCGCGTAGTTCGTTGCTCCGCTGCTCGAGGCGTTCAGGGAGACCCCCGGAATTCCTGCGAACAGGAGCACGGCCACAAGGACGGCGGCCACGACCAATGCTCCGAGAATCACGGCCTGGCCCTTCGATAGCCGCGCCCACTTGGACATCCGCTTCCTTCCGTCGGGCTGCGCGAAACCGGCACCAGCACCGCGTTGCATCGTCATTTCAGTTGCGATACTATTGGCACCGACCACCGGGGCGTGGAATGCATCCCCGATAGGATTTCAGCCACAGGCGGAGGGCGCGCAATCGATCCTACACTTCACCCGAGATCCTTCGGAGCGATCCCGAAACGCGCTCGCCGCTCAAGGAAAGGCGTTCGAGAGCACGGTTCCTGAAAAACCGGCGGTCCCCGACGCCTCGACCATGAGTCCGAGCAAACCTTCCGTCGTGTTCGCCGTGTAGAACACTAGCGTGAAACCGGCGGAGAGGGTCCCCGCGAAGGGCGGGACCAGCGCCCAGGTCGACGTGGTAACGTCGTACGTTGCCACCGCGGAGGAACTTGTCGATGAGAGCAATGAGACCGTGATACCGGTGGGCCAGGTCACCATGTCGCCGACGGTGTTCATCAACGAAAGGAAGATGTTCGAGGTGCCGACCCCACCCGAGGCTCCCTCGATTCCCAGGGTGTAGCAGTAGTGGCCACTTAAGGAGGGGCAGCCCACCGGGGTTGATCCGGTAGCGTTGATGGGGGTTCCCCAAGCGAATACCGTTCCGAGAGGGACAGTCACGTGGATGAACGAGACCGGAACGGACACATCGCTGCTGTTAATCACGACGCCCCCGGAGGGTGGAGAAGCGGCGTATGCGCCCACTTGGGGGATAGAATAGAAGTAGCCCCCGAACGGCTCGGAGAAGGTGATTGACGACGTCGTCGAGCTGTGGAGGAGGCTCGCTTGGGAGTTGGAGGAAAGTACCACGGACCAGTTGGTTCCGGTCGGGAGACCGGTTTCGTCGAACGAGATGGTATGCGTGGTCGACGACCCTCCGCTCGACGCGTTCAGGGAGACCCCCGGAATCCCGCCGAACAGAAGCACCAGCACCAGAATCGCGACCGCTACGACCGCGCCCACCACGACCCAAGTCACTCTCGTCCGAGGGAGACGCACCCGGCCCGAGGAAGGGGACCCTAGCGGGGCGGTAGACAAGGCCGACATGAATTCGTCGGGATGATCCGACCGTTCCCGGTGAGGGAATGCCCGACCTTCTTGGTTTCGGAGCGGAGAGCCACGCCGCCGGGCGGACGGACGAACGGCCTAGCTCCGGCCGTACGTCCCCAGGAACTGCGCGGACTCGATCGCCTTCGACCTGGCGGCAGCCTCTATCTCCTTCGCCGAGAGCCCCGCCCCGAGACCGAGTGGCTCGCGGAGGGCGTAGAGGCGGAAGAAGTACCGGTGCGGCATGCCCGGGGGAGGCGACGGACCGCCGTAGCCTGACTTCTTCCAGCTGTTGCGTCCCTGACGGCTTCCGTCGGGAAGAGAGCCGGTCGTCGGGACCCCTTCGGGGAGCCCCTTCGTCGTCCCCGGTATGTCGTAAATGACCCAGTGCACCCACGTGCCCACGGGAGCATCGGGGTCGTCGCAGATCAACGCGAACGCCTTCGTTCCGTGGGGGACCTCATCGAACGTCAGCGGGGGCGAGACGTCGACCCCGTCGCCCGTGTACTTCCTCGGGATCGTCTCTCCCGACTTCCATTGCGGCGAACTCACCCTGAGGGCCATGGTCGGTTCCTCTTCCTCGGGCCCCGGCCCGCGGCCGGGACGACCCGTTGCCGACGGAAGGGCCGGGGCAAATCAAGCGTTCGGTAATCGCGCCAGCGCGGTGGAAACGTCTTCGGACGACCCACGGGTGATCGACATTATATTTGGATTGTCCTAATAATTAGGGCATCTGATATATACCGTCGATTCCTGTGACGGTCGTGGAGACGCTGCAACAGTTGACCCATCGGCAGGTCGAAGCCCTTCGAGTGATCGAAACCCGACAGAACGAAGCCCGTGGGGCGAGCCTCAAGGAGATCGCTTCCGGCCTTCGGGTGCGCCCCCCGTCCGCCCTCGCGCATCTCGGGCCCCTCGAGGAACTCGGGCTGATCTCGAGGTTCCGGGGCAAGAGCCGCCTCACCCGCCGAGGGTTCACGGTGCTCGAGGAGTACCGTCGGCACCACCGCGTGGCCGAGAGTCTGTTCTCTCGGGCAGGTCTCTCGGCCGACGCCACGTGCCGGGCCGCGCGCGAGGTGGACCTGGCTCTCAGCCACCGCACCGTGGAGAGCATCTGCGCGGCCGAGGGCCACCCGTCCGTCTGCCCGCACGGAGCACGGATCTCCCCCTGCTCGACCGAACCGGGGGCCCGCTAGCCGATGGATTGGAGCACGCTCTGGTTCCTGCTCGCCGGTTGCTTCGGGCTCGGCATCCTGCACGGGCTCATCCCGGACGAGCACACCTGGCCGATCACGTTCGCCTACTCCGTCGGCACGACGACCGGCCGAGGGGGGATCCAATCGGCTTCCTGGTTCTCCCTCGCGTTTACCGCCCAGCGGGCGATGATGAGCACGATCGTCTACCTGGCCCTCTCGGCGGCCATCGGGTTCTGGGGATTCAGCCTCGCTACCGCCGACACCGCGGTGAACGGACCGATCTACATCTGCGTCGGGGCGGCGATGGCGATCGCGGGGTTCCTGATCCTCACGGAGCGAATCGGCCATTTCCATCCCTTCATGCGCGTCTCGAAACGGGACCTCGCCAAGCACACGAACCCGACCGGCGAGGCGGCCCAGGGCCGGATCCCGACCCACTGGTGCCTGATCCACGGGTTCATCTCGGGTTTCGGCACGGATTCGGGGATCCTCTCGACCTGGATCTACATCACGACGATCCTGCTCTTCCTCGTGCCGAACCACCTTTGGTACATCGCCTGGCTTCCCGGCACGCTGTTCGGAATCGGGACATTCCTTGTCCTGATGTTCGTCGGCTTCTTCTTCGGCCAGACCCTCCAGGTGGCCAAGCGGTTCGGCCCGAACCGGATCGCGAACTTCGGTCGCCTGGTCGGAGCCCGGACGCTGCTCTACGGCGGGATCTTGTTCATGGCGGTCGGTCCGCTCTACTGGACCGGCTGGTTCAACGCCAACGTGGGGTTCGACGTGGGCCAGCTCATCGTGATCATCATCTTGGTAGGGATCGCCCTCCCCACGATGCTCTACACGTGGCGCGAGGTCCGGAAACTCCCGCCCCATCTTCCGGGACAGGAACCGGAAGGACCGTCCTCCCCGGGGTCACCCCCCGAACCCACGCAAGCTTAGCAGGGCGACGTTTCCCGGCGCATTCTGCCGGGTCGCCTCACTTTAGAGCTTCCTTCTTCCCCTGGTAGAGGTCGCGGGCGGGGCTCAAAAGGTCGAACACCTCTCGGTCGATCGCGGGGGCTCCGTGCGCGACGAGCGCGGCGAGGCTTTCGCCCACCCCCGGTCCCAACATGAATCCCTGGCCGCACATCCCGACGCCGAGGACGAACCCCTCGACGTGGGGGGCCTTCCCCACGATCGGACTTCCGTCGGGGGTCATTGGGTAGAGTCCCCGCCATACCCGGCGGATCGTGAGGTTCTTCAACCGTGGGATCACTTCGACGAGCCGCGCCGCGACGATCGGCATGAACTCGTACGTCGAGTTCCGGTTGGTCCCCGAGATCGGCGTGATGGGCGTGTAGCAGAAGATGATCTGTCCGTTCGCGTCCTGTCCGAAGTAGAAGTTGATCGTCTTGCCTTCGGGCCCGGGCCTCAAGTCGACGATGAGCGGGTCGAGGAACGGCTTCACTGGGGCCGAGATGCCGCCCTCGTGACTATCGGGGAGGATCGGGACGTCGAGGCCGGCCATCTTCGAGATCGCGGTCGCGTTCACGCCGGAAGCGTTGACCACGGTCTCGGCGCGGTACTCCTCCTTCTCTGTTCGGACGCCAACCACGATGTTTCCCTTCATCACGAGAGACTTCACCGGCTCGCGGTATCGGTACTCGGCGCCCAACCGCTCCGCCTCCCGGGTGAACGACTCGGCCGCGAGAAGCGGGCTCACCTGTCCGTCCTCGGGCGAGTAGGTACCGCCCCGGAGCCCGTTCGGGTTGATCCCGGGCACTACCTTCTCGAGCGCTTCCGTGTCGAGCCAGTCGATGTTCAGACGGAACTTCTTCTGGACCGGGAGAAGGCCCTTCACCGTCGACTCGACCTTTTCGGTGAAGGCGGGGAAGCAGTAGCCGCCCATCTTCCAGCCGATGTCGGTCCCGGTCGTTTCCTTCCAGTGGGAGAATATCTCGATGCTTCGACGACACAGTGTGATTTTCGCCGGGTCCGAGTGCGTCGCGCGGACTCCTCCGATCGCGGCCTTGTTCTGGCCCTGCCCGGACGCGGAGAGTTCGTCGAGCACCAGCGTGCGGACCCCCGACCGGGCGAGAAAGTAGGCGGTCGGATTGCCGACCGAACCCGCGCCGATGACGATCGCATCAAACCGAGGAGCCGCCATTGCCCTCCACGAGGAACGCCTTCATCGGGACCTCCTGCGTGAACGGCCGGTGCACGGGCGGGGTCACCGTCTTCGGGTCGACCCCGAGTTCCCGGAAGAGGCGGAGCGTCAGTTCCGCGCACGTCTTCCCGCCGCAGGGCCCCATGCCGGTGCGCAGCGCGGCCTTGATGGCGTTGAAGTCCCGGCTACCGGAGCCCCGCAGGTACTCCTCGATCATCTCCTTCGTCACTCGTTCGCACCGGCAGATGATCACCTCGCTGTCGGCGGCGGGCGCGACCTCCACCGGCGCGGACGGCGTCTCCGGGGCCCGGATCCGGACCCCCGCGACTTTCTCCGCGTCGGCGTAGGGAACCTCGAGGACCATGAGACGGCGACGGTTAAGCGATTTACCGGAGAGGATGCGGAATACTTTCCCGGTGCCCACCGGCTCCCCCTCGAATCCCGTCGTGGGGACAAGGTCTCCGACTCGGACGAGCTCCTCGGGCATCTCCCACGGGACCGTGACGCGCGCGACGGTGCGGGTCGGGTCGTGGCGTCGGTCGACGAGGCTGATCGCGAGTCCGGGGCAGATCGCGACGCACTTGAGACAGCCGACGCAGTCGCCGACAAGCTTGGGCCGCCCGAGCAGGTTTCCCTCGGGAATCACGATCCCGTCGGTGATGCAGACGTCGGTGCACGGGTTGCACGGGATCTCCTGGGCGCATCGGATGATGGGGTAGACCGCCATGTCGGGTGGCGGTGGGTAATAGCCGAGCACGGGCCCGGGATGGGAGCGCAGCATCGACTGGATCGTGAGCCAGTCTGCCGGAATCTCGGCCGGCTGGCCGAGCTCCTTCAGGATCTCTCGGGCGACGATTTTGCCCGAGAACATCGCGGCCGACGCTTCCGCGATCTCGTGGGCGTCACCGGCGGAGAAGACCTTCATGCCGAGACGGCGGCCTTCCTCGTACAGCTCGTTCACTGAGGAGAGTCCGACCGCGACGAGCACCGTGTCGACCTCGAACGAGAGCTCCGTGCCCGCGACGGGGCGGAACTTCTCGTCCGCTCGCGCGATGACGATCCGCTCGACGCGGCCCGCGCCCTCGACCCGGAGCACGGTGTGGGAGGTGTAGACGGGGACGCCCAGGCGGAGTATCTTGTCCTTGTGCACTTTGTAGCCCCCGACCTCAGGCATCGCTTCGGCGAGGCCCACGACGTCGATCCCGGCCTGGAGCGCCTGATAGGCGACGATGAGGCCGACGTTCCCGCCCCCGATGATGAACAGCCGTTCGGACGGCTTCACGAGGTCGCGGTTAACGAGCGTCTGGAAGGCGCCCGCTCCGTACACTCCGGGGAGGTCCGCTCCGGGGAAGGCGAGCGCCTTCTCCCGGGCGCCGGCCGCGACGAGCATACAGCGCGGCCGCACGACCGTGAATCTGCCCTGCCGGTCCACCCCGACGATCCCGTCCTGGAACACGCCGACGACGGGAGACGAAGTCCACAGCTCGACCGACCTCTGAGCGCGGGCGTGCTGTTCCAGCACCTTCCCAATGTCGTTGCCCCGAACGCCCGCATAGCAGTCGTCCACCGAGCCGAAGAAGTTGTGCGTCTGGAGGCTCAGTTTCCCGCCGAGCTCCTGCTTGTCGTCGCAGACGATGCACTTCACCCCGTGCTCGCCGAGCTCAGCGGCGGCGGTGAGGCCGGCGGGACCCCCTCCCACGACCAGCACGTCGGTTTCTACCTGAGGGATCTCCCGGCGCAGGTGGAGCGGCGCGTCGTCCGCGAGCAGCTCGGGGAGTCCCTCGAGCGGACGGACGTCCATGCCGGGCCGAACCGGCGTGATGCAGGCCTTAACCGGAAGGCCGTCCGCAAGCACCAAGCACTGGGCACACTGACCGTTCGCGCAGAAGATCCCTTGCGGAGAGCCGTCGCGTCGATGGTAGCCAAAAACCTGGATCCCGTTCGCGAACAGCGCGGAAGAGATCACCTCGGAGCGACGCGCCTCGAGCTCCCGGCCGTCGAACGAGAACTTCACCATCTCGGGGTGCTGGGGGACCTCGAGGATCGGATGTCGTTCGACCCGGTTCGGAGTCATGTCGTTTCGCTCGCCGGAAATCAGGTCGAACGGCGGACTTTAACTCCGTATCAACGCGATTTCACGAAACCGATACGGCCCTTCGGAGGATGGCATTCCCCATGATTTGGAACATCGAGCGCCCCGTCAACGACGTGAACACGATCCGCTCCTACCTCGCGAATTCCGCCGAGCGCAGGAAGCTCCAGGAGGAGATCGCGGCGATTCGGAAGCAGACCGCCGAAATCCCCCTCATCATCGACGGGAAGGAGGTCCGGACGGGGTCCGTCATCGACGTGCGCTGCCCCGACGACCACTCGACCGTGCTCGCCCGGGCCCACGTGGCCAGAGAGGCCGAACTTCGACGGGCGGTCGAGAGCTCCCTGGCGGCCCACGATACTTGGGCCCGGATGGACTGGTACCACCGTGTCGCCGTCTTCCAGAAGGCCGCGACGCTACTCGCGGGACCCCGCCGCACTCGCAACATCGCCGCGATCATGCTCAACCATTCGAAGAACCCGTACGAGGCGGAGATCGACCTCGCCGAGCTCGTCGACTTCTGGAACTTCAACGCCTACTTCACCCGCCAGATCTACGAGATGCAGCCGAACCAGTACCCCGGCGAGACCAACCGGTTCGACTGGCGTCCGCTCGAGGGGTTCGTTCTCGCGATCCCGCCGTTCAACTTCTACTCGATCGCCGGGAACCTTCCGACCGCTCC
>CAZCNZ010000083.1:0-11023 GCA_964500245.1 uncultured Thermoplasmatales archaeon
CGAAATGTTCGGCGCCGGAAACCTTGTGGTCGCGCGTGGAGAGACGATCGCCGCGGTGGCCCAGACCCGTCGGTGGGCGCATCGGACAGTGGCCGTCGGCGCTCCGTACGTCCGACCGCCGGCCCGCACCGACCCGTTCACTTCTGGCGCCGCGGAGATCGCGGCCGAGCTCTCCCGTTCGCGAACCGACCTTGCGAGCACCCTCGGCGCCCGACTCGCCTTGGGGGGTCCGCTCGCGGAGGAGGTAATCGCCCGAGGAGGTTGGGACGGGGCGGCCGCGGCGGCCTCCGGCGCGGCTCGCGTCGGACCGGAGCTCCTGCGAGTCCTTCAGCAGCTGCGTCTCGAGGTGGGCGAGCGGCCGGAGGGATACCTCTACCGACGCGGCGGCGTCGCGGTCGATGCGACCCCCTATCGGTCGCACCGATGGAAGGCGGTCGGCGATGTCGAGGAGGTCGTTCGACCGACGTTCTCGGTGGCGGCCGTCGAATACTTTCCCACACTCTTGGTCGCTCCGCCTTCGGCCGAGGAACAGGCCCACCACCAGCTCGTTCAGGAGCTCGAGCACCAGATCGACCGACAGCGGGCCGCGATTGCCGAACTCGAACTTCGCGTGCAGGAGTTGAAGGCGGACGCAGCCGCCGTGTTCGACCATTATCCCGAGGCGGAGGTGATCATCCGGAACGCGAAGGGTGCCGAAGGCGAGGGGTCGACGATTGAAGCGCATCTCGGGGAACGGACCGTCGAACTCCTTCGTGACGAGAGCCCCCGGGTGACGGCGCAGCGACTCTTTGCGGAGGCAAAGCGGGTCCAGTCAAAGCTCCATGGCGCCGTGGGCGCGGTCACGGATGCCGAGTCGAAGTTGTCCTCGCTGAGGCAATCCCCGCCGGTCCGAGCGTCGATTCCCGTCCCCATCGCGGCGCAGGCCGCCCGTCGAAAGGAGCGTTGGTTCGAGCGGTACCGTTGGTTCATCAGTTCGGAAGGGGGGATCGTGATCGGCGGGCGCGACGCCTCTTCGAACGACACGCTCGTCCGACGGCACCTCAAGGAAGGGGACCTCTACGTCCACGCGGACCTTCACGGGGCGGCGAGTGTCGTCATCAAGCACCCGCCCCCGGGCGGGACTCCGGTCACCGAAGTGACCTGTCGGGAGGCCGGGCAGTGGGCGGTGGCGTTCTCAAAGGCCTGGAGGGCCGGCCTCGCGTCCGCCACCGCGTTCTGGGTGACCCACGACCAGGTCTCGAAGGCCGGAGCGAGCGGCGAGTTCGTCGCGCGGGGCGCCTGGGTGATCCACGGGACGAAGCACCTCATGCGGGACCTCCCCACCGAGCTCGGGCTCGGGACGATCGATTACGAGGGAGAAACGCTCTGGTGCGTCGCGCCCCCGGACGCGATCCGGGCACGCGGGGTTTTGCGAGTGCGGCTCACGCCCGGACCCGAGCGGGAACGGGAGGAGCTCGAGAAGGAACTCGCGCGCGAACTCGGTCTCACCCGCCCGTTGCTCCAGGGCCTCCTGCCCGCCGGCGGGATCTCCGTCCGACGGGTGTAGATCCGCTGCACTTCCTGAGCGGCGAAGGCGTCCTCGGGCCGGCGCCACGTTCGTCCCCGCGCCCGGAGAGCCACAATTCGAACGGAGGTGTCACGGACCATGATCGGATCGCCGACGCTCAGGCGGGACTCCCTGGGCAGCGTGAGATGGTCGGTCCAGGTCCGGGCCCCCTCCACGACGGACACGGGAATCACGGCGCCCAGATCGCGTGCCGCCCAGATGGTCGAGATCTCCTCGGGCCGGGCCGATGAGACCGAGAGCCGAGAGCGGGTCTCGATACGACGGACGAGGACCGGTCCCTCCGCCCCGGGGAGCAGCGCTCCGAGCTCGACACGACCGAGGGAAGGAATCCGGATACGATGGTGGTCCGAGCGGGGTCCTTCCGAAACCACCACGGCCACCTCCACTTCGGGCGGCGAGGCAACGGTGAAGGTGTGGGTCAGGCCGCACCTGCGGCACCGCGCCGTTCCCGATAGCACCCGGGAGCGCGGGGCAATTCCGTGGGCCATCCGCAGCACGCGGTGCGGAGTGTCGGCATCGCAATTCTCGCAGCGCAAAGTGGCCGCGTACAGCCGGTGAGGGAGAGGCGATTCCGTCGAGTCGGTCGGCTCGCCCGCGGGGGGGTCCGAGACCATGGTCGACCGTCCCTACTGCTTGGAATGCGCGCGCAGAAGTGCGGGCAGTTCCGCATCGAGCCGGTGGCGACAGGGTAGTCCAAGCGCGCGTTCTGTCTCCGTTCGGTCGACCCGGAAGCTGGGCTCCACGAGTTCGACGCCCTCCCGCGGATTCGGAACGACGTCGATCCGGGGGAGGGGGCGGTCCGGGTAGAGACCGACGAACGCTCGGACCACCTTGTCGGCTATCTCCAGGACGGAGCACGCTTCTCCCGATGCCACATTGAACGTGGCCGCCGTTGTCGGTGCACCGGGTCGGGTCAGGAATCGGACGGCGGCCTCCCAATGCGCTACCACGTCGCCGATATGGACGAAGTCGCGACGCTGGGTTCCGGGGGCGTTCACCGTAAGCCTGCCGGTCTCGACCTGTTGGGAGAACAACTCGAGGACATTCCCCTTGGCCACCCGCTTCCCGCCAGCCTCGTACTGCCCGTAGACGTTGCTCTGACGCAGGTTGGCGGTGGCGAGATGGGCCGTCCGTGCCAGCTCTGACGTAAGCGTCTCCCCGGAGGCTTTCTGACGAGCGTATTCGTGCGTGGGTCGCGCCGGCGTGTCCTCCCGAACGGGAAGGTGTTCGGGCGCCCCCACGACGGCGAAGCTGCTCGCGAATGCAACGGGGATCCGCCGCTCACCGCACATCTCGTAGAGGCGACGGGTTCCGTCAACGTTCACCCGGGAGGTCCCGACGGGGTCGCGCGCACACGGCATCACCCCGGAGACGGCGGCCAGATGGAGTACGACATCACAGTCGGAGAGCGCGCGTAAGCCTGCGTCTCCGGCAAAGTCGGCGACGAGCGAGGGCCATTCAGGATACTCCACGCGGATGGGACCGGAATGATCGTCGATCAGCCGAGGTTCGTAACCGCGCCGGGCGAGGGCCGGGACGAGGGCTCCGCCGATGAACCCGGTGGCGCCGGTGACCCCGACCCGAACCATCGGGGAGGCGCGGACGCGGAAGGCAATAAAGGGTGGGGGTCCCCGCCAAGCCGACCCGACACCCGTACCCGCACCTCGCGGTCGCGCCGGGCACGTCGCCCTGCGCGCATGCCCTTTTGAGGCCGGGGTCTCCTGCCGGTGGCCGTGCGATTCGCAGTGGTCCGCGGCGTAGAGCGGATCAACTTCCCCGAGCTCGGCATCTACGCAGGGCTCCGCGCCGAGGGATTCGAACCCGAGCTCATTTGCTCGACTCGAAGCCGCGTCACCGAATCGGACGCCGGGATGCCCATCCGCCGCCTCCGGGTTCCCCCGATCGCTTCCCGAATCGCTCCGACCCTCGTGGGCGGATACCTGATCGGCCGTGTCTCACCGTACCGGTACTATCACCAGTACTTGCTCGGGTTCCACCGTGCGGTCCGCGCCGTGGACGTCCTATGCCCGGTGGATCTCGGGCATCCGACCAGCTACCAGTCGGTCCGCGAGCGCAGGTACGGCAAGAAGGTCGTGGTGCAGTGCTGGGACAACATCCCGTTCAACTGGCCGCACGACCGCCCTCTCCACGAGCACTACGAGGCCGTGCTGGACGGGGCCGACCACTTCCTCGCGCTCACGGACGATAGCCGGCGTGCGCTTCGAACGATGGGGGTTGCCGAGGAGCGGATCTCGCGCATCAACATCGGTGTGGACACCAAGTTCTGGAGTCCGCCTGAGACGCCGCGCGAGGGTCGTCCGCCGCTCGCGCTCCTGTTTGTCGGCCGTCTCGACTGGGCGAAGGGCGTGCATACGCTGATCGAGGCCTTGGACCTCGTGCAGGCCCCGGTCCGTCTCACGGTCGTGGGTGCGGGGTCCCAGGAGACCCGGCTGCGTTGGCTCGTGGAGGCCCGCGCGAAGCGGGGCCGGCCGGCGGCCGCTGCGTCCATCCAGTTCCTCGGGCCCCGATACGGGCAGGAGCTTCGCCAACTCCGGCAGGTCTCCGACTTACAGGTGGTACCATCGATACCGACCCCCCAGTGGCGAGAGCAACTCAACCAGGCCATGCTGGAGGGGTTCTCGTGCGGTCTTCCCGCCATTGCATCCGCGACCGGGGCGATTCCCGAGGCGCTCACCAGCGGAGAGAACGGGATCCTCGTTCCCCCGGATGCTCCCCTCGAGTGGGCCCGGGCGATCGACCATATGGCCGAGCATCCGGACGAGCGTCGGCGAATGGGGGAGCGGGCCCGTGAGCGGATCGTCGAGGGGTACGACGTCGCTCGCCAGGGCCACGCGCTGGCGACCGTCCTTCGCGAGAGGCTCTAGGGGCGTTCGTCCCGCAGCATCGGCTTGAGCGCGGAGCGGAGCCGCTCCCCGATCACGGGGTCGCGGAGCGCGAACTCGATGTTGGTCCTCAGCCACAGGTACCGGTCCCCGATGTCGTACCGCGTGCCCGTGAACGTCGCGGCATAGACCGCGTGTTCGTTCGCCATCCGCTGGAGCGCGTCGGTGAGCTGGACTTCCCCGTTGATCCCCGGTGGGGTGTGGTCGATGATCGTGTAGATGTCGGGAGTGAGAACGTACGCCCCGGTGATCCCGAGGCGACCCGGGGCGGAGGAGAGCGCCGGCTTCTCGACGAGGCGCTCACACCGGTAGAGTCCCGGTTCGACTTCGGGGCCCGCGACGATCCCGTAGTCACCGACCTTCTCATCGGGAACCGGTTCCACCGCGAGGATTGGGGCCTTGCGTCGCTCGAACCACGTCCAGAGCTGCCGCAGGAGCGGGGGCTCGCAGACGTTGATCGTGTCGCCGAGCAGGACGCCGAACGGCTCCGTGCCCGTGTGGTGACGGGCGCACTCGATGGCATTCGCAAGGCCCTTCGGCTCGCGCTGGCGGACGAAGTGAATGCGCGCCTTGTGGCTCAGCGTCTCGAGGTCGCGGAGTTCGGGCCGGTCGCTCCACTTCGCGAGCTCGGGGCTCAGGTCAAAATGGTCCTCGAGGGCACGCTTCCCCCGACCGGTCACGATCAGGATATCGTCCGCCCCGGAGGCGACCGCCTCCTCGACCACGTACTGGATGATCGGCCGGTCGACCATCGGGAGCATCTCCTTCGGCTGGCTCTTCGTCGCCGGGAGGAACCGAGTGCCGAGCCCGGCGGCCGGAATAACGACCTTCATCCGGTGCTCCGAGAGACGGACCCGCGTTTGACGTTCGCGATGTCTCCCGCGCCGAGACCGATCACCCGGAGGCCGGCGCGGCGCGCGTCCCGGGGGTCGACGGCTCTTCGCAGGTCGATGAGGAGGGGAAGGTGCATCCGACGTGATCGAGCCCGTGTCCACCGGGCGTACTCTGGCCAGTCGGCCTGAAGCACGGCCACGTCCGCCCCGGAAAGGGCCTCGTCGAGGGTGTCGCAGATAACGAGTCGTCCCCGCCCTCGCCGTCCACGACTCTTCCATGCCCGTCGAAACGATCCCGCCGCCGCCGGGTCGTGGCCCCGTACGAGCGCACCCATCGCCACGAGGCGCTCCGCGATCAGGAGCGCTCGCGACTCGCGGACGTCGTCCGTCCCGGCCTTGAAGGCCAGGCCGAGCAGCGCGACCTTCTTCCCGGACAGCGGTCCGATGACCGCGCGCATGAACTCGAGGACGTACTCGAGCTGCTCCGCGTTCGCTCGTAGAGCGGCGGAGCCGGTGCGCATCCGCACGCCGAGATCCCCCGCGGTGGCGACGAACGCGGAAACATCCTTCTCGAAGCAACTTCCCCCGAACCCGGGGCCCGCCCGAAGGAACTTCGGCCCGATCCGCGGGTCCCGACCTACCGCCTCCATCACGCGATCGACGTGGACCCCCAGTCGGTCGGCGAGACGGCCGACCTCGTTCGCGAACGAGACTTTGAGCGCAAGGAAGGCGTTCGCGGAATACTTCACGAGCTCCGCCCCCGAGGGGCTGAGCGTCACGATAGGGGCCCGGAACGGCCGATACGCACGTGTGAGCCACGCCTCCGACCGGCGGTCGGACGTCCCGATGACCACCCGGTCGGGGTGAAGCGCGTCCTCGACCATCGTCCCTTCGGCGAGGAACTCCGGGTTCGAAGCGACGCCCACCGTCCTGCCGGTCCGCCTCGAGGAGCGGAGCACGGTCGGGAGCACGACCGTCTCCGTGGTCCCGGGCACCACGGTGCTCTTCACCACGACGAGCCGGTAGCCTCGAGTCCGGCCGATGGCCCGTCCGACCTCTTCGGCGGCGACGGTCAACGGACGGAGGTCGATGTGGCCGTCCGCACGGGGAGGAGTTGGAACGCATAGGAAGATTCCCTCCGATAGCCGGACGAGGTCGTCCAGCGCGTGGACGACCCGAAACCGGCCGGACCGTACCTGCGACCTCAGGAGCTCAGGGAGACCCGCTTCGTGGTACGGGGTGGAACCCCGGGCCACCGCGGCCCGGATCTCCGGGTTCATGTCGTATCCGAAAACCGTGAGCCCCCGGGCGGCGAACGCGAGCCCGGTGCCGAGACCCATGTACCCGAGTCCCACGATCCCGACCCGGGGTCGGCCACGTGCAGAGGACCTCACGACCGACTCCGTGGACCGATCCCGAGCGACCGGAAGTGTTCGGCGGTCTTGGCAAGCCCCACCTCGAACGGGACCCGGGGGGTCCAACCGAGATACCGGCGGGCGAGCCGGATATCGGGGGAGCGCTGCCTCGGGTCGTCCTCGGGGAACGGTCCGCGGACGAACCGGAGCGGGATGCCGAGAACGCGGGCCACGAGTTCGGCCGTCCTTCGGACCGTGAACTCGCGCGGGTTCCCGAGATTCATCGGGGTGGGAACGCCCGGGTCGGCGTCCATCAACCGGCAGATCCCGTCGACCAGGTCCGATACGTAGCAGAACGAGCGCGTCTGGGTCCCTCGACCGTAGAGCGTGAACGGCTTTCCCTGCAGTCCCTGGACGATAAAGTTCGAGATGACACGCCCGTCGCTCGGGTCCATCCGGGGGCCGTAGGTGTTGAAGATCCGTGCGATGCGGACGTCGAGACCGTATCGACGGCGGTAAGCGGCCGAGAGCGCCTCGCTGTACCGCTTACCCTCGTCGTAACAGCTGCGCGGTCCTACCGGGTTCACGTGACCCCAGTACGCCTCTACCTGGGGGTGCACCTGCGGGTCCCCGTAGACCTCGCTCGTCGACGCGAGCAGCACCCGCGCGTCCGATCGACGCGCCGCCTCGAGCACCCGGTGGGTCCCGACGGAGTTGACGAGCAAGGTGCCGACCGGGTCGCGTTGGTACGCGGGGGGCGATGCCGGACTCGCCAGGTGGAAGTAGCGATCGGCGCGCGGTAGCGAACCCGCGCGGACGAGGTCGAGACGGCGAAATCGGAACCCCTTGTGCTGTCGCGCGTCGCTTAGGTTCGCGGCCCGGCCCGTGCTCAGGTTGTCGACCCCGACGACCTCGACGCCGTCAGCGAGCAGACGATCGACGAGGTGTGAACCAAGGAACCCTGCGGCCCCCGTAACGACGACTGCGCCCAAGGCGTTCCGTTCGTACGAGCGGGTCCCATCTATAGCGTTTCTTGCCGCTGCCGTGCCGGTACCCGGGCCCGCACTAGCGAACCATCTCGGCCGCCCACTACCCCATCGCAGCGGAGTAGATCCCGAGAAGACGAGCGAGGTGGCGCTCGGGGGAAAACTCCTCCCGAACCCAGGCCCTTCCGGCGAGCGCGCGCTGCTTCGCCTCCGGATAATGGTCGACGATCTGGCCGATCGCCTCGGCGAGGGAGGCCGAGTCTCCGGGAGGCACGACGGTGCCGAACTCTCCGACCGTCTCGGGAAGGCCGCCGGAGGCGGTGACCACCGAGGGTACGCCGTTCGCCAGGGCCTCGATCGGCGAGTTGCCGAGATTCTCCCAGGGGAGGGAAGGGACCGCGAGCACGTGGATCCCCTCGAACCAGCGACGACTATCCGCGACCCATCCGTCGACCGAGACCCCGTCTCCCGGAGGGACGTTGACCGGGCCGGAGCCCGCGAGCCGAAGGCGAATGTTCGGGTGGCGCTCGCGGACGAGCGTGAACGCATCCCGCAGCACATCGACTCCTTTCTGGTGCTCGAATCGCCCGAGGAACCCGATGGTGAACGGACCCTCGGGGAAGGGGACCGGCTCGTCGGGGACGGGGATCATCGGCCGGAGGAGGTCCGTGGGACGGTACCCGAGACTGTCGAAGATGCGCTGGGTCGCCCGGCTCACGCAGATGAACGAGCGCACGCGGCTCTTCACGTGGGTATCGAAGGACCGGCGCTTGGCGAGGTTCAACGGCAGGCCGAACCCCACCTCGCATCCGGTGAACTGGCATCGGGGGAGGATTCCCCCCGGACACGGAGTGCCGTCGGGGAGCGTGAGGGTGGCCACAGGACAGACCATCTCCACATCGTGGGCCGTGAAGACGATTGGCTCCGAGCGTCGGCCGAGCCACGGACCCAGGGCAGAGAAACCGGTCTCGAAGCGGTGCAGGTGGATGACATCCGGCTTCACCTCGTCGGCGAGCTCGTCGAGCCACCGGGTCAGGGGACCCCCGTCCGCGACCTCCGCGGCCGCCCGGCGGATCGCGGAGCGCGGTGCTCGGAACGCGCGCACCGGGCCTAGCTTCTCGGGCACCGGGTCCGTGACGATCGCGGCCGTGACGTTCGGATGGCCATGGGCCTCGAGTGCTTGAGAGACCCGTCGGACGTAGATCTGCGCCCCACCCACCGTCGGACCTTCCCACCCGTCGAGTCGAAGGATCTTCACCGGCTTGGTCCCCCCGACCGCGCGGGACGAACTTAATGGCTCGTCTTTGCCGGTGCCCACCGTCGTCCCGAGTGTCGGCCGGTCTCCCGGTTTCGCAAGCCTTTATGGCCGAGGTCCGAGTGCGCACCCCGGGCGAGCGCGTGCGGATAGTACTTCCGGTGCTCCGGTACGTCCCGGCGCTCGGCGGCGCCACCCGGCTCGTCCAGCTCATCGCGGAGGGAGCGGCGGCGCGAGGCCACTCTGTCACCGTGGTCACGCAGTCGGAGCCCGGGGTCCCCGACGAGCAGGTCATCGCCGGGGTCCGAGTGTTGCGGCTCCGTATGCGCCATCTCGCCGGGTTCCGCATCCCGACAGGGTACCTGCGACTTCTCCGATCGATCGACGCCGACCTAATGCACCAGTCGGGGAACCGAATCTGGAACGTCGACTACTATCTCCCGTTCGCACGGTCGTTCGATTGGACCCAGGTGATCATGCCGATGGGATTCTACCACTACTGGATGCGCCCCGGGATCCTTCGTTCGTTCTATTACGACCGGTATTTCGCGGGGCGTCTCCGCGCCTTCGACGGGTACATCGCTCTCACCCGGGGCGAGGCGGACCAGGTGGCAGGATGGGGCTACCCCGTCGACCGGATCCGGGTAGTCCCGGTCGGGATCGACCTCACCGAGTTCGATGCGCCTCCGAGCGACGGAGCCGCGGTCCGGGCGAGCTGGGGCCTCGCCACTCCCCACGTAGCGGTCTACGTCGGTGGGTTGTACGACAACAAACGGGTCGACCGACTCGTTCGAGCCATCGCGGGAACGAAGGGGGGATGGGGCCTCGTCGTGGTGGGCGTCGACATTCCGGGCACCCCTTACGACCGAGCCCACTGCGAAGCGCTGGCCCGGGACCTCGGAGCCTCGGTCCGATTCCTGGGGCCCATCTCGCGGTCGCAGGTTCTTGATGCCCTCCGAGCGGCCGACGCCTACGTCCAGGGGAGCGCGTTCGAGGGGTTCGGCATCAGTCTCCTCGAGGCGATGGCGGCGGGTCGCCCGTTCGTGTCGTTCGACGCCGGGGCCGCTCGCGAGCTCAGCGAGACCGGTGCCGGATTCTGCGTCCACTCCGAGAGCGAGATGACCGCCGCTCTCTCTTCGCTGCCGGCGCGGGCTGAGGAGATGGGCCGGGCCGGCCGCACCGTCGTCCAGCAGTATTCGGTCGAGCGAATGGTCGACCGGGTGATCGACTTCTACCAGTCGGTCCAACGCGGGCACTGAGATGGCGACGACAACCCCCGCGAAGGGGAGCGACCGAGGTCGATCCGGCGGTCGGCTGTCGAGTGGGGCTGCCCGAATTTGAATCGGGGTCCCGAGCTCCCAAAGCTCGAAGGATGGACCAGTAGAGCGGACGGAGGGAATGACCTCGCGCCCGTAGCTACCCCACAGCCCCGCATCGCGAACCGATTCCGCTAGACCGCGTCCACGCGTTTCAACCTTCGGCCGATGAGGCACTCGGCCGGCTCATCGTGAACCCGCTCGATGCGATACCGTTGCTTCACGGGGAGCGATGGCCCCGCGCAGATCGTCCAGTTCGGGCAGTCAAGACGGCGGCAGGAGAAGCGTCCCGTCTCGACCGAACTGCCCACTACCGCGTTCGGGGAGTCCACGACGAGCGGTCGAGGGACCGGCTTCACCTCGACCACGTGCGCATCGGTCTCCTGGAGAGCGCACGGGTGGGTGACCGGCCGCACGCGAGTGACCGCGTACCGTCGGCCCGGGTCAAGGGTGAGGCATGCGTGGCGGTACGGGCAGGTCCGGCAGATCGGGGCCCCACCCTGATAGTCGAACTCGAACCCCTCGCGGGATTCGGCGATGGCGAGGAGCGTGATCTCGGCCATGTTCGCTAGCCGATCACCCCGGTGACGGTGGCGAGGCGCTCCGCGGCCTCCCGCGTGAGCCCGTTGTCGCCCAGGATCGTATACCGGTCCGGTCGGATCGAGTGGGCCATGACGAGGGCTTTCACGACCTCCTCGTTGCGCACCCCGAGCTCGCGTGCCGTGGTCGGTGCCCCGATGGTGAGGAGGGAGTTCTTGAGCCGCTTCCAGTCCCCGCCGTGCAGGTACATCATCATGATCGCGCCGAC
>CAZCNZ010000084.1:0-3223 GCA_964500245.1 uncultured Thermoplasmatales archaeon
GACGTCGTCTCGAACGACCTGCTCGATGCGGTCGACTCCGCCGCCCTCGTCCGGGCGCTCGCGGAGGAGGGGGTCGAGGGAGCCCGCCGCCTCCTCAAAGAGCGGTCGGGCGAGGACCCAGCGCTCCGCGAGCGACTCGAGCAGCTGCGCGACCGTCTCCGGCGCCAGGGGCGCCGACGAATCGAGCGGATTGTCGCGGAGTATGACCAGCAGGTGGTGGCCCTCGAGGAGGTCCGTCATCGGAGCGACGCGGAGGTCGCACGCCAGATCGCCGAGCTCGAAGAACGGCTCCGCGCGGCCCGGACCATCGATTGGTCCCGATTGCCGCCGATCGACCTCCTGGACGACGTGCGCAGCGCCCTCCTCCTGCCCACCGCTTCGTGGAACCGCCCCCCTTCCCCGCCGGGGATCTTGGCGCGGATCCGCGCGGCGTTCGCCCGCTTCTTCTCTTGGCTCCGAGGACTTTTCTCACGCCAGCGCCGGAAAGAGCCCGCTCCATCCAAGGGGCGTAGGGTGCTCTTCGCCACGGAAGCCGCCGACGGTCGGACGATCGGCCCCTCCGAGCTCGGGAACGCGCTCGCCCAGCTGAACGCTTCGGAGCGCCAGGAACTGGCCGACAACGTCTCCGGCGCGCTGCGCTCGCGCGAGCGTGGGATCGAGAAGGAGGCGGAGGAAAAGCGCCGTCAGGCGGAGGCCCAGCGCCGTCGTCTCGAGGAAGAACGGGCCGAGGCGCAGCGCCGGGCCGAGGCGGAGGCGGACTCCCGGGTGCGGCAGGCCGAGGAACGCCGTCTCGAACGCGAACTCAAGGAACGAGGGTTCGTCGCCGAGCACCACGGGGAGCTGACGGTCACCTACGGGCTCGTCGAGCGGTTCGCGCGGCTGCTGCTCGAGGAGGAGAGCACGCGTCTTCCGGGGGACGTCCGGATGTCGCTGCGCGGAGGCGGGTCGACCGGTGTCTACGAGAAGGCCCGGCTCCGCCGGCCCGAGGAGGTCGCGCACCTCGACGTTCCGGGCTCTCTGCTCGCCGCCCGGCTCACGGGGTCCCGGCATATCGACGAGTCGACGAGCTACGTGTTCCGGGAGATCACGAGCGAGCGGGTTCACATCGCCCTCGCGTTCGACCGCTCCGGCAGCATGTCGGAGGAGGGGAAGCTCGAGGCGGCGAAGAAGGCCCTGCTCGCGCTCTACGTCGCCATCCGTCGACGGTACCCCGACGCCACGATCGACGTGATCGCGTTCGACAACGACGTCCAGGTGCTCGACCTGGTCGAGCTGTGGGAGTGCAAGGCGGGCGCCTTCACGAACACGGCCGAGGCGCTCCGGGCGGCCCACCTCCTCCTGCGCGCCTCCCGGGCGACGCGCCGCGAGTTCTACCTGATCACGGACGGGCTTCCCGAGGCGTACACGGACGAGGAGAGCCGGGTACGGAGCGGACAGCTCGACATCGCCATGGAGCACGCCCTCGAGCGCGCTCACGAGCTCGCGACCGTGCCCGACCTCAAGAGCACGGTCCTCCTCTTGAAGTCCGAACACCCCGAGTACGAACCGGCGGCCCGCGCGATCGCCCGGACCCTCCGCGGGGAGATGGTCGTGACCGACCCGGCCCGCCTGGGGGTCGAGCTCTTGGTGCGCTGGGCTCACGGAGAGGAGACCGAACGCCGGGTCGTTCCGGCCGCCCCGCTCGTCCCGACCCCTCCCCCGTCCCCGGGGGCGCGGGGACGGCGGCGAAGGGCCGACCGCCGGATGGGCGGCTGACCGGCGTTGCGACTGCCCGTCAACCTTTATCTCCCGACCCGCCGGTCTCCGGCCGACCGACCATGAGCGAACCCCGCGAAGAAGCCCAGTTCCGGGCCCATCTCGCCGAGATGCGGCACGCAGCGGGCGGGCTCGGGCACGATTTCGCGAACGAATTCTCCGACCTCGACCGCAAGATCGAGCGGTTCGGGAACGCGACCGCCAAGGAGGCGAAGTACCTGAGCCTCGAGATTCAGGAGGACTTCTCGAACCTCGGCAAGACGATGGACGCCGAGATGCGACGCATCCCGCAGCGGATCTCGGACGCGGGGGTGGCCATCGGGGCCGGCACGGTCCGAGCCGCCACGGCGGTCCGGGACAGCGCCGTCGCCACGGGGAAGGCCGTGAAGACCGGCACGAAGAATGCGCTCGCCGCCGCGGCGGGCGTCAAGCGTACCCCGATGAAGGAATGGTCTCCTCCGACTACGGGGGAGTCCTCGCCCGAAGAGCGGGAGTCGTAGACCTCCGCCCGCGTCGTCCCGGCCCCGGGACCGCCCGTCCCTTCGTATCCTTGAGTTCCGCCCGCACTCGCTGTGCGGCGACACCCAGGTACCCCCGGTCGAGGTCGAACCCGACGAACGATACGCCGAGCCGGGCCGCCGCGACGGCGCTCGACCCGATCCCGACGAACGGGTCGACGACGAGGCGGGTGCGCGAACGACCGTGGAGACGGACGCACCACTCCGGGAGCTCGGGCGGGAACGTGGCCGGGTGGGGCCGGTCCCGATCGCGGAATCGGATGGTCGGATAGGGGAGGAACCAGGTATTGCCGCGGCAGCGCCGGTCGGCCGACCCGGCGCGCCACCGGCGCACGTTCGACTTGTCGCCGTACGGCACCCCGACCGCGAGCCGGTCGAGCGGAACGTCCCCGTGGCGGGTGAAGTGAAAGACGTACTCCTGAGCGCCGTGCACGTACCGACGGGACTGGACCGGTTTGTAGTGGCCGAGCGCGAGGTCAAAGGAGAGGCCGGACCCGCGTCCGGCGCTCGCCCGGTCGATGGCGATCGACTTCACCCAGTGGAGGACGTTCTGCAGGACGAACCCCTCGGCGACCACCCGAGCGACGTCCCACGGAAGCCAGGGGTCCGAAGGGGGGCCTCCGACGTTCAGGAAGAAGGAACCGCGTTCCGCGAGGACCGACCGGACGGCGTCCCGGATCTCCCCGGTCCAGTGGAGGTACTCCTCCCGGGGCCGGTCGTCCCGGTACGTCGCGTAGCGTACGCCGAGGTTGTACGGAGGGCTGGTGACGACCACGTCCGCGCGGACCCGGCCGAGCCGGGCGGAGAGACCGGTGAGCGCGTCCTCGCGGTAGAGCCGGACCGAGCGGCCCCGCGGAAGGGCGATCGTGTCGAACAGCGACAGGGACGCGCCTCCGGCCGGGGGAGACGCCCGGACGGATAGAACTGCTGACCCCGGGGGGCGGCGTCCG
>CAZCNZ010000085.1:0-3444 GCA_964500245.1 uncultured Thermoplasmatales archaeon
GGTTGTTTCCAAGTTCAGGGCCGGGGGTCAGGGGGCGCCGCCCGAGCCTCGAATCGACTTCCGTCGGAACGAAAACGATAGTTCCGGAGGCCCAGCGACAGAAGGAATCCGAGCAGGGCGACCGCGCAGGTGATCTCGAAGAGCAGCACGAACCCGGTGGCGGTCGGCACTTTGGTGGTGAACAGCTGCGTGGTGAAGCTCGCGGTGATGGCGGCCGCAAGCACGGGCCCGACCGCGCTCCCGAGGTTCCGGAACGTCTGGTTCATCCCCATCTGGATCCCGAGTTCCTCGGACGAGACGGAGAGGACGATGATGTTCGACATCGCGATGAGCGCCGCGACGCTGCCGACCATCGTCGGGACCACGAACAGCTCGAGCTCGAGGATCGACGCGTGGTAGAAGACGAGCCCGAGAGCGCCGAGCGTCATCGTCGCGAACCCGGCGAGCATCACCGGCTGGGGCCCGCGGGCCGCGACCCAGTACCCCCACAGCGGCGCGAACGCGAGCATCCCGATCGTGGCGGGGAGGGCGATGATGCCGAGCTGAAACTCGTTGTAGCCGAACCCTGGGGAGACCGGGTCCTCAATGAGGATCGTAAGGGTGACGAAGATGAGGAACATCCCGAGGCCGACGATGACGCCGTTGACGTTCGAGACCCAGATGTTCCGCTGTTTGAGGGCCTGGAACGAGACGACGGGGGTGGGGGCCCGGGGCTCCCAGTAGAGGAAGAAGCCCGCTCCGGCGAGCGCGAGGAGGAAGAACTCGGGGACGCCCCACGGGGCGCCGAGGAAGGAAACGGCGGAGAAGTTCGTCCAGCCCCAGTAAACTCCCTCCGTGAGACCGAAGAGCGTCATGGCGAGCGCAAATCCGAGGCTCCCAATCCCCGGGAGGTCGATGGGCAGGGCGGTCCGCTTGGGTGACTCGCGGAGAACGAAATACGCCAGGATCACGAGCAGGATGGCAATGGGCGCGACCGTGTGGAACGTGAGCTGCCAGCCGTACTGGTAGGCGAGGTAGCCGCCCCCGGCGAGGCCGAGGGAGGCGCCTGC
The DNA here is from genome assembly GCA_964500245.1 of uncultured Thermoplasmatales archaeon. Taxonomy (GTDB): domain Archaea; phylum Thermoplasmatota; class Thermoplasmata; order Lutacidiplasmatales; family UBA184; genus Lutacidiplasma. The sequence goes on from CAZCNZ010000085.1 coordinate 1,050, forward strand.
GGCGAACATCCCGGAGACGATTCCCTGGGCGCTCCCGACCCGGGAGGCGGGGAACACCTCGGGCATCATGGCGAAGGCGAGCGGGAACATGCCCATCCCGAGACCCTGGAACGCCCGCACCGCGATCAGGAGGTAGATCTGGTTGGACGCGGAGACCCCCAGCGCCGAGCCGATGTTCGGTGTGAAACCCGCGAGGGCGACCGCGGCCGCGTAGAACGACATCACGAGGAGGAGGATCCGCTTCTTGCCGTACTTGTCGCCGAGTTTCCCGAAGATCGGCGTGGCGACGGTCCCGACCAGCAGGTACGCGGAGACGATCCAAACGATCGTCGTGGTCGGTGGCTGGTCGAAGAAGCTCCGGAAGGAGGAGAACGACGGGAGGACCATCGTCTCGACGTACGTGACCATCAGCGCCATCCCGGCAAGGACGACGATCACGGCCCGCGCCGCGCGGGGGTCGTAGGGCGTGCCCGCCGCCGTGAGCGAGGGACCCGGGGGTCTCTCAGCCATCGTCGCTGCCACGGGGTCGTCCTGAAAAGTCTCTCCGTCGAACGCGCTTGAGGGAACCGCCCGAGGGGGTCCCGGGGGAGTAATACTCTCGAGCCGATACTCCCTCCGTGCCACGGGTTCTGGTGGGCGACCGCGAATTCGATTCCGCCCTCGACCGGGGCGAACGCGGAGACGTCGACCTAGATAGCGCGATCACGCTCTACTACGGAGCGAAGCGTCGTGAGAGATCCGACCGGCTCTTCGAGGCGGCGGCCCGGGTGCGCGACGCGACCCTCGGACGGCGTCTGACGCTGACCGGACATCTCCACATGGTGACCCGGTGCGAGCTTTCGGCATCGTGCAAGTACTGCAGCCTCTCGAGCACGATCCCCTCCGTCAGCGACGAACGGTCCCCCCTGACCCTGCGGGAGACGCTGAACGGGGTGCGCTATGCGATCGACCGGGGAGTGCGGACGATCGTGCTCGTCGGGGGCACCGATTTGGAGGGCTCCGACGAGCGTGTTCGCGAGGTCGTCACGCGCATTCGGGAAATGACGGACGTCGACTTGGCTATCGACGTCGGCCCTTCGCTCTCGGAATCCTCCGTCCGCTGGCTGGGCGAAAACCGCGTCGCCCCGATCTACTGTTCGATGGAGACGATCGACCCGACGGTCTTCGCCAACGCGAAGCCGGGCGACGACCTTGACGCGCGCCTACGGTTCATGGAGACGGTCGAGCGGACGGGCGGTCATCTCGGGAACATCGTCATGAACGGCCTCGGTGGCCCTGCGGACCTCCTGCGCACCGTGCTTGCCTCCCGCCAGTTCCCGCATACCTCGCACCTTCACATCTCGACCTTTCATCCGGTCCGCGGCACCCCGTGGGCCCGGAGACGTCCCGCCTCTCTCCCGTCGTCGCTTACCGTCCTTGCGATCGCGCGATTGGCGTTCCCCCGCCTCCAGCTCGGCCTGGCCGAGGTCGGCGTGGAGAACCCGAGCGACCTCGGGAGCGTCCCCTCCCAACTCGCCGCCGGAGGCGGGAACATGGTCGCGGCCCTCCTTGTCTACAAGCGGCTACGGATCGACCACCGGGAGCGGATCCTCCGACAGGCAGCCGAGGTCGGTTTCGAAGTATCCTAGCAGCCGAGACGATCTCCGCCGGTAGTCCCCCTAGTTTGAACCAAAGCATATATTGGGAGGACTCGGCAATCGTTCGGGGAAGCTGTTCCGATGTCGGACCGAGAGAACCTGTTCCGTCCGATCCACAAGGGCATTCGCTCGATGATCTTCCTCTTGGGTCTCCGCCTCGGGAGAGCGGACTTCACCAATCTTGCCGAGTCGAATGAGATCGCGGACCAGCTGAAGCGCGACCTCACCGCTTCGGCTTCCAATTGCATCCTCTGCCTCCTCCAGGCCCATTCGGCGCACGAGGACAAGGACTTCTTCTCGGCGGTCCGGCCGTTCGACGAAGAGCCCGTGAAGTTGATGATGGCCGAACACGCGGTCATCGTTCGACGGATCTATGGGGTCGCGAAAATGTGCGACGAACTGATCAGCGCCCCGGACCCCGCGCACCGGATCGAGCTCGGCGACCGACTGTTGCTGGAGGCGAACGACCTGTTCGCCTTCTACCTCGCGCACCTGAACAACGAGGAAGCACTGGTCGTTCCGGTGATGTGGGAGCATTTCACGGACGCGCAGTTGCGGGCACTGCGTGCTCAGTTCTACAACACGCTCCCCCTCGCGCTCTTCGAGGAATGGATGCGATGGACGCTCCCCGCGCTCAACGCCAACGAGCTCACGGTCCTCCTGTCGGGGATGAAGACGGACCCGCCTCCGAACCGGTTCGTCGACGTCATGCGCGTCGCCCAGGAGACGCTGCGGCCGGACCGATTCGCGATGGTCCA
>CAZCNZ010000086.1:0-8463 GCA_964500245.1 uncultured Thermoplasmatales archaeon
AGGGTTTATCCTGCTACCGGCGGTCCGCGATTCGAGGGAATTCTCGGGGGGCGACGACCCATGCGGACCCGACGGGCGTCGTCAGCCGACCTCTCCGAATCGCACCGTGATTTCCTGTTCGACCCAGGGCCGTCCCGGTCCTCCCGGGCGAGGAGCCGGATCGGATGAACCGGAACATCCGGCTGTTGGCGGTGGGTGTCGGCGCGCGCAACCTCGGAGCTTCGCTCTACGGTCCGTTCATCGCGCTGTTCCTACACAACGTCCTTGCCCTCGGCTACGTCGAGATCGGTTTGCTGATCGTCTTCATCGGTGGCATCCAGGTCCCGTTCTCGATTCTCGGTGGACTGGTCGCCGACCGAATGCGGCGGAAGACCCTCATGATCATCGGCCTACTCGCGGAGGCGATCGCGACGGCGTTCCTCGCCTACGCCTTCTCGATCGAGTCCCTGGTCCTCGCGATCACGGCCGCCGTCTGCGGCGGGGTGGTCACCACACTCTGTGGACCTTCCTTCTCCGCCTACATTGCCGACTTCGCAGCGGGACCGGAGCGGACGCGCGGTTTCACGCTGATGCGCATCGGATTCAACGCCGGCTACGCGGCCGGAGTGGCGATGGGCGGCCTCCTCATCGCCTTCATTGGGTTCTCGGGGGGAGTCGCGGTCGCGGCCGGGGTGATCTTCGTCGTGATGGCCACAATGTATCTGCTCCTCGAGCAATCCCCGCGCGATCAGACTCGCGTGACCGTCCGGGCGGGCTCCGTCGGGCCGACTTCCGTAGCGGAACCCCGGGGAAGGAAGCGGAGCGCCGGCGACAGCATCCGCGTGCTTGCGAGGGACCGGGCCGCGCTCGAGGTGGCAGTCGCGTTCGGGCTGATCGCCTTCCTCGTCGGACAGTGGGGGATCATCTATCCCCTCTACGTCCACAACGTGCTTGGGATCTCCTACAGCCTCCTCGGAATCGGTCTCGCCCTCAACGGCCTCGTGGTCGTCTTCGGTCAGAATGCGACCACGAAGAGCGTCCTCGGCTGGCGGCACACGACGATCGCTCTCCTCGGAATCGCCTTCTACGCCGCGGCCTTCCTCGGGCTCGGGGCCGCCGGTCTCTGGAATCTCCTCCCTGTCGCGGTGTTCTTCGTCTCCGTGGTGGTGCTCACGGTCGGTGAGAACCTCGTCGCGATCCCCCAGATGACCATGCCTTCCAACCTCGCACCGCCCGACGAGATCGGCTCCTACAACGGTGCGTTCAGTGCGTTCATCGCCTTCGGGTCCATCATCGCCACCCTCGCTGGAGGTGTCGTCCTCGCGCTCACTGCGAACCCGCTACTGATCTGGGTCATTCTCCTCGTCCCCGCCGTGCCGGCCGTGTTCCTCCTTCGGTCCGCCGCCCGTCGGGTCCCGGACAAGGCCAACCGGGCCTAGGACGGGCGGCTCGAGCTCATCTGTAGCCCAATCCCTGGAATCCGGGTTCGTTTTCCGCCATCGAGTGACGGCCGGCGAAGGAATCGGCCCGGGCGTGCAATCGCGCCTGCCTACAGCGAGATGCCGAGCTCGCTATCGGAGAACGGTCCCTGGCCGGTGAAGGTTAACCCGTAGTTCCCGGAGGGCAGGACCATCGTGCCGATGTCGACAGTGATCGTCATCCCCGCAGCCAGGGGCGTGGTCGAACTCCCCACCCCCGGAGTCCACTCGCTCTCCGTTGGCCCGGTCGAATAGACGATCACCGCCCCCGTGCCGTTGAGGATGGCGAAGCCAACGGGAGTCGGGATCGTCTGACCGTTGGAGAAGTTGGTGACGCTGAGCGCGAAGTCCGAGGGCGTGACGTTCAACGTCGCCGTCATGATGGGAACTGAGTAACAGTAGTCGCCGCTCGTGCATCCCTGACTCGCGACCGTCCCGCCGGACCCTCCGCCCACGTAGAGGGTCGGCGCCCCGAGCATGAGGGCGTTCCCAATTCCCTGCGTCGGGGGCGGGCTGACACCGCAGGTCGAATTCGTGGGGCTCGTGGGGACCACGGCCCCGGTCGTCGCGTTGACCACCGCCGAGAACGTGTATCCACTGCCGCTCGGATTCGTGACAAAGATCGCCGAGCAGGTGCTCCAGGAGATGGACCAGAGCGGTGAGGCGGACGACTGGTTACCGAAGAAGTACGGTCCAATGAGAATCATGGTGAGAGAGGCCCCGACCGAATGGGCGCTCAGGAACGCCGAGCCCCCGGCCGCGGCGGCCGCCGCTACGGCGGAGGAACTGTCCACGACCGACCCCGGAATGCCCGTGAAGTGGAGGAGTGTCCCACTCGTACAGCCCGCGCTCAGGTCGATGGCCACCGCCACTTGGCCTCCGATATCGAACATCGCGAGCTCGTTACCGCTCGCCGGCGAGAAGTATCCGAAGAGCCAGACCGGGGCGGCCCCGCTCGTGAGGCTCCCGGAGTATGCCGGGATCGTCAGGTTGCTGGGGACCGTGCCGGCGAGCGTCGTGTAGGTGCAGTTCGCGGTCACGGTCGGAGCCGTGATCGGGTAGACGGTGGCGTTCGGAAGCGCCACACCGACTCCCTCGAGAAGGTCCCACGTGCCGTGCAGCGAAGCAAAACCGTCGGCCACGCTTCGGGCGGAGGAGAACGTCGAACCGTTCCCGACCGCGAGCGGGGTGCCCGAGGAACTGCTGCCGAGCACGCCGAGCAACAGCACGGTCAGGAGAAGGGCCACGACGACCGCAATGACCACCACCAGGAGGGGGGTATTCCGTTGAGAGGGGCCCGACGCCGGAGGCGGCGCCGGAACAGGCGACGAGCTTTCGGGCATCGTCAATGAAATCGGCAGGAGCGTATTCAACCCTTTGGACCCGCCCTCCACTCAGCCGTTCTCGGCGACACGGGCGGAGCGGCACCGTCCCGCGTTATCCGACAGCCCCGCCGATGAGCAGCCCGATGAGATAGGTGCCGGCCGCGGCTCCCATGCCGATCGCGAGCATCTCGAGGCCGCTGCGGACGAACGGGTGAAGGGAACTCAGGGCACGGAAGAGACCCGCCAGAAAGAGCGCGATGGCGGTGACCAGCACCGAAGCGAGGACGGCGGTCGGGATCACGAGGACGAGGTACGGCAGCAGCGGCACGGTTCCCGCGAGCGCGAACGCGAACCCCGTAAGGAATCCCTGGCGACCGGGCCGTTCCTCGGCGTCCACCGAGGGCCCGAAGCGCTCCGCGATCAGGATCCCGAGAAAGCGCTCTGGCTCCGCCTGAAGCCGCTCGACGACGCGCCGGGCCTCGTCCGCCGAGAGCCCCTTCGCCTCGAACGCGGCGACGAGCTGGTCGCGCTTCGTTTCCGGCGCGAAACTCGCGGCCTGGGCCTCCATTCGGGTCTGAGCGACCCGCGCTTCATGCTCCGCCTTGACCGAGACGTACTCCGAGGCGGCCATGGAGAGCGCCCCGGCCACGACGGAGGCCGCCCCGGCAATCAGAACGGTCTTGGTCGAACCGGTGATGGCGGCCACCCCGGCCGACAGCGCGACGATGCTCGCGAACCCGTCGATCGCTCCGAGAAGGAGGCTCCGCAACGAACCGCCGGATTTCGCACCGGCCTCCCGCGCGGCCGTGGACGTCTCGATCTCGTGGGCGATCTCGTCGGGCAGCAATGTCCGGAACGCGGCGACGGCGGTCGGGTCCTGCCACCGTCGAGCCTGGTCCCGGTACTTCGCGATCCCGTCCACCTCCGCCCGGTGGACGAGCGGAAGCACCATCCCCACGCCGAGAAGGTGAGCCATGGTCACCACGAGTCGGTGCTCGACGCTTCGGTGGTCTCGGGGGATGCTTCGGCCCAGCTTTTGGAGCAGGTCCGCCCAGATCGTGGCGTGCCGCTTTTCGTACGCCGCGAGCTCCCGAAGCAGGGCGGCCCGGGCCGGCACGCGGTCGGCGGCGGCCAGCGCCTCGTACATCCATAGGCTGGACCGCTCGTCGAGGTAGTTCGCTACGACCTCCCGGAGGTCCGACTCCGTCCATCGGAACGCCCCGGGCTCGGATGTCACGGTGAGTTCCTCTTGGGATGAAGAGTGTCGAGCGGTAGATAGGCGATTCGTCGAATCGTTTCACGACGGAGCGTTGCCGGGCAGTAAGGGGAGGTTCCCATGGCCCTCGGGGGCGCATCCGCTCTTGACCGGCCTTGACGTGGGGTTCTTAGCCCCCGAAATCCGGTTCATTTCCGTCGTGGGCGCCCACTGACGGGGAACCGGGGGTCGGCCCGCGAGGGAAGGAAACGATGACGGATCCACGATGGCACGGGCGGGGACGAATGGCAATTGCAATGGGGGTATTGGCCGCGATGCTGATCATGATGGCCACGCCGGCCGCAGGGTCAGCGCCCGCGTCGCTGACCGTTCAGGCCAGCGGAACCCTCCAGGTGTCGATTTCCGTGTCACCGCCCACCGTGACGGCCGGCTCGCAGGTGACGTTCACCGCTCAAGTGTCGGGCGGAACTGGCCCGTACTCGTTTGTCTGGCAACTCTCCCCACCGAACTGCGCGCCTCAGCCTCAGGCGAGTTGGAGCTGTACGCTGAACTCGCCGGGCAGCTACCAGATCTCGGTCAGCGTTTCGAACGGAACCGGGGCCCAAGGGAGCGCGTCCCAGCCGTTCACCGTGACAAGCGGTTCGGGGAACGGTAATGGGAATGGGAACGGAAACGGGAACGGCAATGGGTCGAACGGGTTCAACCTGTCGTCGTTCGGTCCGATCCTGATCTACGGGCTGATTGCCGGCGTGATGACGTTCGCTCTCCTGGTCACGATGGCGGTGGGAGTGATCATGATCGCGATGACCCTCCGGCGTCGCTTGCCGGTTCCGCCGAAGGGGGGCGGTGTCTGCCCATCCTGCAAGGCGACGACCCCGTCGGGCGCGAAATACTGTCCGGAATGCGCGACGGCCTTGACGCCGCCGAAGTGACCACGCTTGGGGGCACCGAGGACCCGGGCCGACGGGCCTAAAGGGACCGGCCTCTCCCGCTCTAGGGCTCCCATGCAGACTGGATCACGGCTGGAGCGGCTCGAGTGCCGGGCCTGCTGCAGCCAGCGCACCGCCGACAGTCCGGTCGGAACCTGTCCCACCTGTGGACACGCACTGATGGCCGTGTACGCCACGGACGGTTGGGATGCAAAGGCATGGTGGCAGGGTCTGGCCGGCCGCCCGTCCACGCTCTGGCGGTACCAAGAGCTCCTTCCGGTGCGGGAGTCCCGCAACATCGCGACCCTCGGGGAGGGATTCACCCCAATCCTGAACCTCGGGGAGACCGACCTCGCCCCGGGCATCCGGCTGCTCGCCAAGGACGACGGAACGATGCCGACCGGTTCGTTCAAGGCTCGTGGGATGGCGGTGGCGGTCTCGCGCGCCAAAGAACTCGGCCTCCGCGAACTCTTCGTGCCGAGCGCCGGGAACGCCGGAACCGCCCTCTCGGCGTACTGTGCCCGTGCGGGCCTCACCGGTCGGGTCTACGTCCCCGAACGGACGCCGACACCGATCAAGCAGGCGATCCGATCGTACGGTGCGGAGTTGGTGGAGGTCCCGGGAACGATCCGAGAAGCCGGCGAGTCGGCTCGGTCGCGGGAGAAGGACCGCGGGTCGTTCGACATGTCGACGCTGCGCGAGCCGTACCGGGTCGAGGGAAAGAAGACGATGGGCTACGAGATTGTCGAGCAGTGCGGGCCGGACGGGTTGCCGGACGCCATCCTGTACCCTACGGGCGGAGGCACGGGCCTTGTCGGAATGGCCAAGGCGTTCCGTGAACTCCGGGAACTTGGCCTTCTCGAGCGGATCCCGCGACTGTACGCGGTCCAGCCGGAAGGATGCGCGCCGGTCGTTCGGGCCCTTGCCGATGGATCGCCCAAGGTCACCCCCTGGCGGGACCCAACGACGATCGCTCCGGGTCTGCTGGTGCCTTCTCCGTTCGCGTCGGAGCGGATTCTCGAGGCCGTCCGGGATACCCGCGGGGGAGGCGTCACCGTTTCAGACCGCGAGATCGTCGCGGCGATGCGCACCTTGGCCGCTCGACACGGGGTCTCCGCCTCCCCGGAGGCGGCCGCGCCGTACGCCGCGCTGCCGAAGCTTGTGCGGGACCGGTCCCTCCATGAGGGAGAGCGCGTGTTGATCTACCTTACCGGAACGGGACTGGTCTTCTCGGTCGACGAGCTTGAGCGGTCACTCCAAAACGCGTGAGGTCCCGCGGCGTGGGCCAGCGACGTTCACGAGCGGAGCAGCCGGAACGCGACCTTGTAGTTCCCGAGTCGTACCGCCGACTTCACCCAGAGGATGCAGAGCGCCTCGAGCTCCCGGGAGCCTTCGATCCCCCCGATGTCGAGCACAGAGGGCCACCCGAAGTCGTGCAGGATCTGCTCGACCGTCTTCTTCGCCCCGGCGTCGTTGCCGCAGATGAACATGTCCGGCGGCCCGTTTGGAAGGGCCGGTCGGAAGAACAGCGCGTTCCCCACAATGTTGAACGCCTTCACGACGTGGGCCTTGGGAAGCATCTTCTGATGCTCCTCGCCGGCTGAGGTGGTATGGCCGATCGCGAGGCTCGGAAGCCCTTGCGCCGAAAAGGCGAGAGGGTTCGTGGCGTCGAGGACGACCTTCCCGTCGAAGTGCGAAACGCCTGCGAGCCGAATGGCATCCTTCGTGGCCACCCCGAGGGTTGCGAGCACGAGCACCTCCCCGAATGCGGCAGCGTCCGCGAACGTCCCGGTCGAGCCCTTCCCCTTCGTCCCCTTCGCCCATTCGGCCGTCTTCGGGTTACTCGCGCTCCGGCTCCCGAGTTTCACCTCGTGCCCGAGCGTCAAGAAACCGGTGCCGAGCGCCTTGGCGACGTCGCCGCTTCCCAGGATGCCAACCTTCATGCGCGGACCTTCTGCGCGGCACCCTACGTCGCGCTATGAAGGTTCGGGTCGGTGAGGGGAGACGTTCCGTCGAGCGTGCGTCGGTGGCGGAGGAACTCGAGCGTCTTCACGCGGTGGCAGTCGCGACAGATCGTCTGGAGGTTCGAGTATTCGAGCGCGGCCCCGCCCGCGGCGATCTCGACGATGTGGTCGACGTCCAGCTGGCGGGCCCGGCGTCGACCGTGGCAGATCTGGCAGGTGTACCGGTCGCGGAGCATCACGTACGAGCGGGCGGAGTCCCAGAAGTAGTGCCCGTGAAACCGCCACTGGCACGTCCGCGAGCAGTAGGGGCTCCGATGGTTTCCGAGCGGCTTCCCACACTCGACGCACCTCCCGGCCCGTCGGGCCTCGGTGCGGCGGCGCACGCCATCGGAGAACCACGCCGCCGAGAGCGAGACGATCCGGCCGTTCGGTCCGACCACCACCGACTCGGAGGGTTTGGGCGCGGGCATCCACTCGTAAGGCGTCGCGCCGGATTCAATAGGATTCCCCTCCAAAGGAAATCTGAAACACGGCGAACGGCCGAAGGACGGGTCTTCCTTGCGCGGCCGCCACCGAGATACGGTTTATTCCCGCGGTCGTACGGGGATATGGCATGACGTTCCCTCTCGCGGAATGGATTGACGGCCATGCCGGTTGTCGGCACAACCTCGCCATCAGCGGCATGGTCGGGTCGATACCGGCTCCCCGGCCGTCCGCGGCGGACGTGCGTCGTGCCGACGCGGAAGAACTGCGCCGGCGCTTGGCGGACGATCTCAGGGTCGACCCCCGGCGGCTCTTCCTCACGACCGGGGCCAGCCAGGCGAGCGCCCTCGTGGTGCTGTTCCTCGCCCACCGTCGAAGGGACCGCACGGTGCGGCGGTGTCGCGTCTGCCTTCCGGAGTATCCACCGCTCTTCGATTCCGCGCGCCACGCCGGTTTCCGGCTCACGGAAGAGGCCGGCCCCGTGGACCTCGCGGTAGTCTCCCAACCGAGGAATCCGGAAGGGGATCTCTGGGACCGCGCGCGGGTCCTCGACTGGGCGTCCGGGGCCCGGTGGGTGCTCGTGGACGAGACGTTCCGCGAGTTCGCGGGCTCGCGCTCGTTCCTAGGGACGGACCACCCTCGGCTATGGGCGACCGGGTCGTTCACGAAGTTCTTCGCCGCGGACGACCTGCGGGTCGGATATCTGGTCGCTCCCGAGGGGGTGACGGAGGAGTTCGCTCGATTCCACGGACTGATGACGAACCTTCTCGCCGCGTACTCCGTCGCGGGGGCGACCCGGGCACTCCAGGACCGGGCGAAGACCCGACGAGCAGTGCTCTCGATACTTCGCGCGAACCTCTCCGCGGTCCGCTCCGCGTTCCCGGGGCTCCACCTCCCCGACGGTCCGGTGATGTTCGACCGGCTCGATACCGGCGAGCACGGGACCGCGCTTGCCCGCCGAGCCCTCGGCGCGTCGGTGCTCGTTTGCCCCGGGTCGTACTTCGGCGACCCGTCCGGCGTTCGGCTCTGCCTCACCCGGCGGAGATTCCCGAAGGACCTGGCAGCCTATCTCGCGGTCCGGTCGAGCGG
>CAZCNZ010000087.1:0-5871 GCA_964500245.1 uncultured Thermoplasmatales archaeon
AGGTGGTGACGCGCGTCGACCTCCTCGTGGCGGAAGTTCCGGTCGATCGAGAACATCCGGAACGGCGGGCGCGGCCGACCGGCCAGGAAGCGCGCCGAGACCGCGGTCGTTTGCGAGCGCAGCACCGGACGGACGGCGACCCGAACGTCGTACGCCCCCGGCCACCCCGGGCCGAGGGGAGCGCTCATTCCGGGCAGCGGACGGCCCTCGTGCGCGGCCGCCACGCGGGCGAGGAGGTCCGGCGGGGGTGGCCGCCCCTCGACCCCCTCCACGGAGAGCGCGTCGTGGATCGACCGAGCCGGGTGGTCCTGCGGCATGAACAGCACGTCGTTGTTCCAGAACTCGGTCTCGAGGAGCGGGCCCTCGGCCTGCTCGAACCCGAGCCCCACGAGCACGTCCTCGAACTCCTCGAGCCAGGCGAGGTACGGGTTCGGGCGTGCGCCGGTGACGTACGGGACCGCCGCTCGGACGTCGTAGGGCCGGAACGTTCGGCCCCGCCACGTCCCGGACCGGAGCAGTTCCGGCGTGAGCGATCCGAGCATCTCCTCTCCCTCGGCGGCGAGGGGAAGGCGCTGCCCCTCCTCGGAGACGGACCAGCGTTTGAGGGAGCGGTGGTCCCGGCGCACGAGGCCCCGCCGTTCGAGGACCTCGAAGATCGCCGGGTCGGTGTCCGGACTGCCCTTCGCCACCTGTTCGAGCACCGTCTCCTCGGGCAGCGGACCGCGCGCGAGCGGCGCCTCGCTCTTCAGCCGGAACGGGATGCCCTCGGCGAGCAGGCCCCGCCGCCGGAGGATTCCGATGGCCGCGGAGCGTTCCTCGTCGTCGAGTCCGGCGTCCGTCGCCCCTTCCGGGGTCAACGTACCACCATGTCGCTCCAGTGCGTCCAGCAAGCGGCGCTCGGGGAGTCCACGCGCGAGCGCTGCCTCCCCCTTCGGCGTGAGCCGGGGAACGGTCTCGTGCTGCTCCTCCACCTGGGCGAGATGCTTCGATCGAAGTCGCTGGAGACTTCCGCGCACCTGGTCGGCCGCGAGTCCTACCTCGCGTCCGAGCGCTTCCTCCTCGACCGCCTCGCCGGCATGGGTCCGAAGGGCCTGGAGCAGCGAACGTTCAGGCCCCGAGAGAGCGACCGGGGCCGCCCCGACCGGGGCATCCCCCGATGCCTCGGGCACAAGGAGGCGAGAAGGGGACCGGATTAAGTCTTTTGGGGCGAGCGGCCACCGAGAGACGGAACCGAGCGTTCCCTAGGCCGTAGGGGGGAGAGGAGGACCGCCGGAAGGCGGCCCTTGTGGAGAGGGGGTCGGCGGCGGGGGGTTCGCAGGAGGGGGGGCAGCGGGGGCCGGAGGGGGCGCCGCTATCGGAGGGGGTGCAGCGGCCGAAGGCGAGGCGGGGGCTGGAGGCCCAGACGAAGGAGTAGGCGCGGACGAGGGCCGACGTGGGCGACCGAGAACGTAGCCGATCGCGGACCCGACCGCCATGATCAGGACGAACGCGACGACACTCTCCGGGTAAGACTGGATCCCGGCGAGGGACGGGACGAAGCCGAGCAGATTGACCGAGATGGTGGTGGAACTGGCGCCGTAGTAGCCATCGCTCGTCACGGTCGCGGAGGCCGTGCCGTGACCACCGAGGTAACAGACCGGCACCGCGACGGTGAGCGCCACGGCACCGGAGGCGTTGGTCGTCAGATTGTTCGAGCCCCATACGCCCGCGCACGGTCCGTCCCCGGAACTAGATGCGAGGCTCACGGCGACCGGCACGCCCGCGATCGGCGCTCCGCTCGTTCGGTTGGAGAGATGGGCGACGATCTTCACCGAACCGCCGGGGGCCACGGGCGACGGGGACGCGGAGATGGTGAGGTTGACGAAGGTCGCCGTCAGGTCCTCGTAGAGCACGAGACCGCGCGGGGAGCCCCAGCCCGTCTCGGGGTCCCAGCCGCTCGTGGCCGACCCGATGCACGTCGAGCCGCTCGTAACGTCGGCGAGCCCGATGTAATCATGGCCGATCTCCTGGCTCGCTCCGACCGCGTACAGTCTCGGCGTCAGGAATCCGAGACGGCCCTGATAGACCGCATTCATCTCGGAGACGAGACCTGCCCAGAGCGGGGTCGCGAAGCTGGTCCCGGCGGCCACGGAGTCCTGCCCGTTGTAGTAGAGGTAGTTGTACGCCGCGGCGGCCGAGACGTCCGGCACGCCCCGGTGGTCACCGTTCGCCTCGATCGGCGCCGCCGCGCTGCCGACGAGTTGCCATGACGGGGCGGCCGTCGACGTGGAATACCCACCACCGCTCCCGCTCCACGCGGATTCGCTGGCAAGACCCGTCACCTGACCGAGGCCGTTGCGCGCCAGGACCGGTTGCGTCCCTCCGACCGCGATGACGCCGGGGGAGATCGCCGGGAACTCGACCGAGGGCCCTCCGCCACACCCCGTGTTCAGGTCACCCCCGGTGTCGCCGGTCGCCGCGAGGAGCGTGATCCCTTGCTGTTGGGCGGCTGCGATGTCGGTGGCCCACGCCGCTTGGAGCGGTTGGCTCGCGTTCTCCGGGGTCCCGAACGACATCGAGACGACCGAGACGCCCGGGATACCGGTCACCGCCTGGGTGAACGCGTCCGTGATGTCGGTCACGCTGGGGGAATAGTCATCGCTGGCCGGTCCGTCCGGGACGTAGACCGCACTGAGCGTCGCTCCGGGTGCCATCGACCCCGCCCACTCCAGGTCGAGCGTCAATTCCTGCGGAGCTTTGCTCGGGTCGCTCGGGGCACTGCTCGACGGGGGAGGTGCGCCGTCGAGGTTGAACGGCTGCACCACCGGCTTCGGGAAGCCGGAGGGGTAGTCGTTCGAGAAGAACGTGGAGATGTCGCTCGGAGAGTACCCGTCACCCCAGAGGACGATGGCGATTCCCTCGCCGGTCGCAAACCGAAGGTTGTAGAGCGGTTGGAGGTCGTAGATCTGCTGCGCGATCTCGGGCGTGATCAGGTCGGGGTCGGACGCGGCGGCGGAGACGTTAGCCGCGGAAGCAGGTCCGGACAGCGCGCCCGCGGGGAGGGAGAACTGGTCGACCCCGCTCGTGAGACCAACGACCGATGCGACCTCGGACTCGAGCACGGAGGGCAGGCTCGGCGCCGTCGCCGGGAAGATGGCGGAGCGACCGTCGTGAACGCCGATGAGCAGATGCGTTCCGAACGCCCGGCCCATCGCGGCGGCAGTTCCGCTCACCGTGAGCGAAAGGCGGTCGGGATTGGTGTGGACAATCGAGAGACCCATCGACTCGAAGTAGGCCTCCGCCGACGCGTACGCGGCCGGGGAAGGGCCGAACCGGTCGGCAATCTCGGCCACGCTGAGACCGGGAGCGCCGAGCACCGGCGGAACGAAAAACGAGGGGGACGACGGGTAGAAGGTGACCACGGCGGTCGCAGCCCCTGTCGCGGGGGACGACACTGTGGTCGAAGCGAGAGACACCTCTCCGTAACCCGCGCGAGCCGCGAACGAGCCGTCGTAGACGGCCGCGGCTTCGGAGAGCGCAGACGAACTCCCCGAGGGGAGGACGGAAGCGACGGTGGCTGGCCTTCCGGAAGCGCCGGGGAGACTCGGCACGGTGAGGGCGAGGACCGCCACCACGCAGAGCACCGCCCAGTGGGTGCGTCGTGGGCGAAACCGCTCTCCGAGTCCCGACATCATCCCGTGTAGATGGGCCGGGACCTCGGAAAAAGGTTGCCGGCCCGACGAGACGCTCTCCGGTCAGACGCGAATGGGGGCCGTGTAGCCCGCGGGCTTGTGGAAACTCTCGGTGCCGCCGAGGGGGTCGGGACGGGGAGCGGCAGCCTCTCCGCGCTTCTTCGAGAGGTACGCGTCGATGGCATCCGCGACTTCCATGGCCGTGCCCATCGCATACACGACCGAGCGGCCGCCCGCGGCGAAGATCCCCGGAACGGCGGTCTCGAATCCCTTCCCCTTACCTTCGGGCCATCCTTGCGAGGTGAGCTTCAGGTCGAGGTCCGGGCCGAACCCAGTGAGGTCGGCCTTCTGCCCGACCGCGATGACCACCGTATCGCACGGGATGGTCTCCTCCGAACCGGGCACCGGCACGGGTGTGCGTCGACCGCCCGCATCGGGGGGACCGAGCTCCATTCCTTGGACAAGCAGTCCCTCGACCTTCTGGGTTCCCACGATCCGCAGCGGCGCTTTCAGGAAGAGGAACCGGATCCCCTCCTGCTCGGCTCCGTGGACCTCTTCGGCGTCGGCCGGCATCTCTTGCCGGCTCCGACGGTAGACGAGCGTCACGCGACCTCCGTGGGACTCGCGCAGCGCCGTCCGGACGGAGTCCATGGCGACGTCCCCGCCGCCGATGACCACGACCTCCTTGCCGACCTTCACCGGAACCCCGTGGTTGACGTCCTTCAGGAAGTCGAGCGCCGGGAGCACCCCGGGGAGATTCTCTCCCGGTACTCCGAGCGAACGGTGGGCCGGCGTCCCGATCGCGAGGAAGACCGCCTCGTAGCCGTCCTCCTTGACCAGCTTGTCGAACGGGAACTCGCGGCCGACCTTGGTCCCGTCCTTGAAGGTGACGTCGAGGTCGCGGAACCGCGCGCGGTCCCGCTCGACGTCGGCGTCCGTCATGCGGTAGGCGGGGATCGTCTGCATCAGTCCACCGTACCGATGCTCCTGCTCGAAGACGGTGACCGAATAGCCCCGGACCCCGAGCTCCCAGGCCATCATGAGCCCGGCCGGCCCGGCTCCGACGACCGCGACCCGCTGATGCTTCGGCTTCGACGGCACATAGGTGAGGTCGCTCTTCCCGTAGTCGAGCGAAGCCCGCTTCAGGTGACGGATGGTGATCGGGACGCCTTTCTTCTTGACGACGCAGGCGTCCTCGCAGTAGTGGTAGCAGACCTTGCAGAGCGAGGTCGCGAGCGGGTTCTCGCGAAGGGTCACCTTCGCCGCCCCGTCGAAATCCCCGTCGGCGACTAGGCGGATGTACTCCCGGCAGTCCTGGGTGATGGGGCACGCCTCGACGCACCAAGGGCGGCGGCACTGGATGCAACGCTTCGCCTCGAGGACCGCGTCCTCCTTCGAGTACGCGTGCAACACCTCTCGAAAGTCCGTGGTCCGCTCCTTCACCGGTTCCTCGGCGATGGGGACCCGCACCGGATTCAGCTTCGGGGGAGCGGGCTTCGGAGGCGGAGCGGCCGCGTCGGGCGTCATGCTCTCCACGGTTCCGAGCCTCGCGAGTTCTTAAGACGATTCCGTGGCGAGCGAACGACTCGCACGCTTCGAGGCGTTTCGCGGGTGCACGCGCTCGACTTATAGCCTAGCCACGTGCGGTTCTCCGGCCCGGAGGGGCGGTCCGTTCCATGGTGCTGGACTCTCTCGGAAAGTCGCTCCGCGGTGTCCTTCAGAAGATCGCCCGCGGCTCGGTGGTCGACGAGGCCCTCCTCTCGGAGGTCGTCCGCGACATCCAGCGCGCGCTCCTCCAAGCGGACGTCAACGTTCAGCTCACCCTTGACCTGACCCAACGCGTCCGTCGTCGCGCGATCGAGGAGAAGCCCCCGGCCGGAGTGAGCCTTCGGGACTTCCTCGTTCGGATCATTTACGAAGAAGTGCGGGGGATCCTTGGCAAGGACCGGCCGTTCGACCTCCGCCCTAAGAAGATCCTTCTCGCCGGGTTGTTCGGCCAGGGGAAGACGACCACCGCGGCGAAGCTCGCGCGCTACTTCCAGAAGCGCGGCGTGCGCGTCGGTCTCGTTGCGGCCGATGTCCACCGCCCCGCGGCGGTCGACCAGCTCGAGCAGCTCGCGAAGAAGGTCGGGTGCGAGTTCTACGCGAACCGGAACGAGACGCGCGCCGAACAGATCGTGCGCGAGGCGCTCGCGAAGTT
>CAZCNZ010000088.1:0-25767 GCA_964500245.1 uncultured Thermoplasmatales archaeon
CGAGACCACTCGGCCGACGCGACCCCGGAGGAACTCGACGCCCTCCTCCTGGGCCCGCTGGTAGAACCCGTCGAACCCCTTGCCGTAGGCTCGGATGTCCATGTAGAGGATCTTCACCGAGTCCACGCCGTGGTCCCGGGCTTGCACGGCTTCCTTGATCGAGTACATGCAGCAGAAGCGGGAGCACTGGCTCAAGCGGCGGACGTCCCGGGAGCCGGCGCAGAGGACGAACACGATCCGACGGGCATGCCGGCCGTCCGAGGGGCAGAGGATCTCGCCGCCGGTCGGACCGGCGGAGGAGAGCAGGCGCTCGAACTCCATCGCCGTCACGATGTCCGGGTGCGTCCCGTAGCCGTACTCCTCGAGCGAGGCGGGGTCGTAGAGGTCGAAGCCGGTCGAGGCGATCACGGCCGCGACGTCGCGTTCGACACTCGCCTCGAGGGGCCGGTCCCACGAGATCGCCTTCGGCGGACAGACGTCGAGACACCGCGAGCAGGGGAGGACGATCGGCGGCTCGTTGACGCAGTCGGCGACAGAGAGGAAGTACGGGCCGGGAACGGCCTGCGGGAATGGCGTGTACACCGCCTTTCGGCTGGCCATCCCCGAATCGAACTCGTTCGGGAGCACCACCGGACACGCCTCGGAACAGAGGCCGCAGCGAGTGCACTCGTCGTTGACGAGGTTCCCGCGGCGGTGAAGGGTCACGTGGAAGGTGCCGCCATCGCGTCGCTCGACCTTCGTGACCTCGGAGTTCGAGAGCACCTCGATGTTGCGGTTCTCGGCGACCTCGGAGAGCTTCGGCGCCTCGATGCAGATGCTGCAGTCGAGCGTCGGGAAGTTCTTGTCGAGCGCCGCCATCTTCCCGCCGATCGAGGCCGTCTGCTCGACCAGCACGACCCGGCGGCCGGCGTCCGCGAGGTCGAGCGCGGCCTGCACGCCCGCGATCCCGCCCCCGATCACCATTACGGGGAGCGAGGTCATGCGGTCACCTCCGGGGCCGGGGTCTCGGGGACCGCGAACCCGGCGCGGAACGCCTTCAGGTTGAGTTCGACGGTCTTCGGGGGGACCGTGGCGCGGATCGCCTCCTCCATCGCCTCGGGAGGAACGAGACGGGAGCGCGCGGTCAGGGTGCCGAGCATCACGATGTTCGCCACGATGCGGCGGCCGAGCGCGGTCGCCATCCGCGTGAACGGTGCCTTCTGGACCCGCGGGTCCTCGCCCTCGAGGTGGACGAGGTCCTCGTCAATGAGGACCATCTTCGACCCCGCAATCCAGACGGCGTTCTTGTTCGCCGCCTCCTGGGAGAGGAGAACGAGGATGTCCGGCTGGTCGAAGACCGGCATCGCGATCTCCGTCTCCTCGACCACGACGTCCGCAGCGCATGCTCCGCCGCGCGACTCCGGCCCGTAGTTCTGGGTCATCGCGGAGTTCTTGCCGGCGTGCAGGCAGGCCGCCCGCCCGAGGATGAACCCGGAGAGGACGACACCCTGGCCCCCGAACCCCGCGAAGCGGACCCGCGTCACGGAGCCTTCCCCTTCGCCGTCAGGACGGCCTTGTAGTTGTCGAGGAACGTGGGGCGCGCCCGGTCCACGAACTTCCCGACGATGATCGGACGATGGAGCGAGATGTCGGTCCCCGAGAGGTCGGAGCCCTCCCGGACCTCGATGCGGCTCGGAAGTCCCCCCGGCGTGCCCCAGACCTGCTCGAGCCCGCGGTAGTAGTCCATCTCGTCGAGCCCGCTCCCGATGTCGTTGTTCTTCCCGAAGCTGACGGGGCAGGGGGCGAGCACCTCGACGAACCGGAATCCCTGCTTTCCCGCAGCCTCGGTGAAGCAGTCCCTCAATCGACGGACGTCGAGCGTGGTCCATCGGGCCACATAGACCGCCCCGACCGCGGCCGCGAGCTGGGGAAGGTTGAACGGGAACTCGAAGTTGCCGCTCGGGGTCGTGGTGGTCTTCGCCTCGTGCGGGGTCGTCGGCCCGGCCTGTCCGCCCGTCATGCCGTAGTTGAAGTTGTTGATGCAGACCACGAGGAGGTCCATGTTGCGACGGGCGGCGTGGATGAAATGATTCCCGCCGATCGCGAACAGGTCGCCGTCGCCGGCGAAGACCGTGACGTGGAGGGATGGGTTCGCGAGCTTGATGCCGGTCGCGAACGGGATCGCCCGGCCGTGCGTCGTATGGTAGGCGTCGGCGCGAGCGTAGTACACGACGCGGGAGGAGCAGCCGATCCCGCCGACGAGCACGCGCTTCTCGAGCGGGATCCCCGCCCGGTCGAGCCCCTGCAGGAACGCTCCGAGCGCGACGCCGATTCCGCACCCCGGGCACCAAATGTGCGGCAGCACCTCGGAGCGGAGGACGGAGTCCAACGGGTGGTGTCGGGGCGGGGCGCTCTCCGTCTCGGGCGTCAGCACGCGCCGCTCGTCTGACGGCGGCGTCATCGTTTCCCCTTCACGGCCCGCTCCTGGCCGCACGCCTCGAGGATCCGCTCCGGAGAGAGCACCTCGCCGCCCGGGCTCGTCACCCGGACGACGGGGCAGCGTCCCGCCACCAATCGTTCGATTTCGAGGACCACCTGGCCCATGTTGATCTCGGCGACCACGACCCGGCGCACCGTCCGCGCGGCCCGAAGGAACGCCTCGGACGGGAACGGCCAGACGGTCCGGGGACGGAACAGCCCGACCTTCGCTCCCCGCGCGCGGGCCGTCTCGACCGCACCGGTCGCGGACCGGCCGGTGATTCCGTACGCCACCACCAGGACCTCGGCGTCCTTCACGTGGCGCAACTCGTACTGCTCGTAGACCTCCCGGTGCTCGATGACCTTCCGGAGGAGCCGGGGGACGAGGACGGACTGGGTCGCGGTGTCGGTCACGGCGCGTCCCAGTTCGTCGTGCGTGAGGCTGGTCATGCGCACGCTGTAACCGCCCCCGGCAAGTGCCATCTCGGGGACGAGGTCGTCATCGACCCGGTACGGGCGGTACTCGCTGGGGGGAACCGATGGGAGGCGCCGGGACGCGATCGTGCGCTTCCCCGGCTCGGGGATGACCACCCGTTCGCGCATGTGCCCCACCACCTCGTCCATCATGACGAGGACCGGGGTCCGGAGTCGCTCGGCGGTGCTGAACGCCTGGATCGTGAGCTCGAACGCTTCCTGGGGGGACGACGGCGTGTAAGCGATCGCCTGGTAGTCGCCGTGCGAGCCGAATCGGGCCTGCATCATATCCTGCTGCCCGACGGAGGTGGGAAGCCCGGTGCTCGGCCCTCCGCGCTGGACGTTGACGACGACGCAGGGAACCTCCATCATGAAGCCGAGCCCGAGGTTCTCCTGCATCAGCGAGAACCCTGGCCCGGAGGTGGCCGTCATGGCCCGGACCCCGGCCACGCTCGCCCCGAGAACGGCGGCGATCGACCCGATCTCGTCCTCCATCTGGATGTACTGACCACCGATCGAGGGGAGCCGTTCGGCCATCCGCTCCGCAACCTCGGTGGCCGGGGTGATCGGATAGCCGGCGAAGAACCGGCACCCGGCGTAGATCGCGCCCTCGGCACACGCCTGGTCCCCCAGCATGAAATGGGCACCGGTGAGCACCGGCCCCTTCTCCGGGGTCATTTGCCCGCCTCCTCGACGAAGATCGCGAACTCAGGGCAGACGTCCTGGCAGAAGCGACAGGCGATGCACTCGTCCTTGCGTGATTCCTTCACGCGGACGGGTCGGTAACCCTTGGCGTTGTACGTCGGTGAGATCTCGAGAACATCCTTCGGGCAGTAGTGGACGCAGAACTCGCACTCCTTGCACCGGTCGACGATGACCGTCACGACGCCGCGGGGACGGGGCGGGTGGTCCATCGGGCGCCGCGTGAGCGCGACGAGGAGGGCCGGCGGCGCCGTGCCCTGAGAGAGAACGGCGGATTGGGCCACGGCCTTCGTACCGCGGCGTGAGGGTATGAATGGGGGGTCAAGAGCCCTCGACGGGACTCGCCGGAGTCACCGGTCATCGGCCCGCGAGCGGGGGTCGCGGGAGGCTCCGGGCGATGAGGGAGTGAAACCGGTCAACCCATTTGGTTAATTGGGTTGGTCGGCTAGTCCAACCCCGTCCGAAGAGACCCGAGGGACGTAGGACGGCAGTATGGATCCCGATCGAGCGGAGGCTCCCGCGGCCGGAACCAGCTCGGCCGGAGGGCGTGCTTGGTGGGCGTACTCGACCTACGTGGTCTTCGCCCTCGGTGTCGCGCTCATCGGGGTGACCGGCTACGTGATCATCACCTCACCGGGGTTGTTCAAGGTCGACCTCCCTGGTGCTCTGCTCGGCTTGGCCGCGTTCCTGATCGGCCTCTCCCTCCTCGACCGGCTTCCCCGCGAGGTCCGGGTCGACCCGGACGCGGTGCAGTTCCGCTACCTCCTCAGTCGCGTGACCCTCCGATGGGACCAGCTGACCGCCCCGACGATCGTCGGGAAGGGGTTCGTCGCGTTCCGGGCCGCCACCGGGGCTCGGGGCGTCTGGGGTCCGCTCGTGGTGACCGCCTCGGAGGCCCAGAAGATCCTCTCGCACCCGGCCTGTCCCGCGTTCGAACTTCCGGAGAACCTCGCGTCCGCCCTTGGCCGGGCCTGATCGGGTGGCCGACGGCGCACCGATGACCACCGTCCGGACCGTGGCCGCCCACGAAGTCGTCCAAGCGGCCTACCCGCGGGAGGTCACCGAGGCGGACGAACTCGGCATGGCGGTGGGGAAGGCGATCGACGAGACCCTCTCGCGGTTCAGTCACGAGTTCGGTCAGGGACGGCGTCCCACGCTCGCCTCGATGAACCGCCTCGCGGCCGAGACGCTCGACCGGGAACTCGCCGACACGGACCTATCGCTCACCCCGGGGGACCGCGAAAAACAGCTCGCGACCGTCTCCGGCGTGCTGCAGGCGTTCCGCCGAAGCGAGGTGATGGGTCTGCCTCGGCCGCGAAGCCGGCTCGTCCTAATCAACGAACGGGTCGGGGTCTACGCGCAGCCGGACTACTGGAATGGCCGCGACCGGTTCTACGAGATGAAGAGCTACCTCGCCCGCCCGTTGCCCCCGGACGTTCGGCTCCAGCTCGAGCTGTTCCAGTGCGCCTTCCCGGGGTTCCGTGCGTTCCTCGCCTGCTTCGACCGCCACGCGACCCCGGTAGCGACGGTGATCGAGGAGATGCCCCCTCTCGAACGAGAGACCGCCGACGGCGTACTGAAACTCGCCTATCGGACCGGGCTCGAGAAGGGTGTCGAGAAGGTCCTCGAGTACGTCGACAACCCAATCGTCCGCTATGCCCTGAACCTCTGAGCGTCGACCCGGGGGTTCCTACTTCAGCGGGCCGACGACGTTCTCGACCGCGGCGAGCACCTCGCCCGAGCGCGCGACCTGGGTCAGGGTGTTGATGTCGTTGAAGAGCGGGCGGTCCTCCTCGAGGGTCGCGACGTACTTCCGGATCGTTTCGAAGGCGGCCTGCGATGCGGGCGACGGTTTCGTGGGGGCCCGGAAATCGAACGCCTGGGCCGCCGCGATCATCTCGATCGCCACCACCGACCAGGAGTTTTCGATGATCTGCCGCGACTTGAGCGCCGAGGTCATCCCCATCGAAACGAAATCCTCCTGGTCGGCCGCCGCCGGAATCGACCCGGTCGCCGCGGGCGTCGAGAGCACCCGGTTCTCCGCGACAAGCGCCCCCGCCGTGTACTGCGAGAGCATGAGCCCGGAGAACATGCCCGCACCCTTGGTGAGGAATGCGGGCAGGCCCATCGAAAGGTGGGAGTTCAAAAGGCGGTTCGTCCGGCGCTCCGAAAGCACCCCGACCGTGGTGACGACCATCCCCAGGAGCTCGATCGCGAATGCCATCGGCGTCCCTTGGAAGTTGGCGGCGCTCAGCACCAGCTCTTCGTCCGGGAAGAACGTCGGGTTGTCGGCGGCGTGGTTGAGCTCGATCTCGAGCATGTAGCGGGCCCACGCGAGCCCGTCCTTGGCCGCCCCGATGACCTGTGGGCTCGACCGGAGCGAGTAGGCGTCCTGGACCTTCTTCCCGGGACGCTGCAGGAGTTCGGAGCCCTCCGTGATCTTCCGGATGTTCTCGGCGCACGCCTGGGCACCGGGGTAGCCTCGCACTTCGTGAACCCGGTGGTCGTACGCCGCCATGTTGGCGTTCAACGCCTCGAGCGTCATGGCAAGCGCCACCTCCTGCGTCCGGACCCACCGTTCGGCGTCGACGAGCTCGAGGCACCCCATGCCGGTCATCACGTTCGAGCCGTTGATCGAGGCGAGCCCGTCGCGCTCCTTGAACACGGTTGGAGAGAGCGCCGCCGACTGGAGGGCCTCCGCGCCCGGCATCCGCCGGCCGTCGAAGAACGCCTCGCCCTCCCCCATGAGGACGAGCGCCATCTGCGCCATCGGGGAGAGGTCGCCGCAGGCGCCGACGGACCCCTTCTGGCACATGACGGGCGTCACTCCCCGGTTCAGCATGTCGACCATCAGCTCGACGATCTCGTGCCGGATCCCCGAGTGGCCCCAGCAGTGGGTGTTCATCCGGGAGACCATCGCGGCGCGCGCGGCCTCCTCGGGAAGCGGGTCGCCGCACCCGGCCGCGTGCGAGTAAACGAGGTACCGCTGGAACTTCTCCACCTGTTCGGGAGTCAGGACCACCTCGGAGAGCTCCCCGATCCCGGTGTTCACGCCATACATGATCTCCTTGGCGGCGATCTTCCGCTCGAGCAGCGCGCGGCATTTGTCGATGCGAGCGATCGCCTCCGGGTTGATCGCGATACGTTCCCGGTTCCGGGCTACCCTCACCAGATCCTCGGCCTTCAGCGAATGGCCGTCCAACGTTACCGTCATGACCGTGCTGCTCCCCTGCTTGGAAGACGGCGGCTATCCGGAAGTCGCCGTATCTACTTTCCCCGGACGCGCGGCCGTAGCGAGAAACCACTTCGTCAACCGAAATCGACGGGGCCGGCGGGATTCCTTCGGGTTGGCTCGGTCCGGAAGCTAGGCGGACCTAATGTGGAGGCGACGGGTTCCGCTTTCTGGTCGCTATGTCGAACACGTGCCCGGACTGCGGGGCGTCGATGGATTTCGAGCAGCGCGAGGTCCGCCTGCGCACCGGCGTCTGCCCGGCCTGCGCCAAGGAGTTCGCCTTCGTCGAGGGGGCGGGAGTCTCCTCCCGGCTGAACGCGGTACCGTCCGCCCCCAAGGAAGGGTCGGAGGAAGAGGGCGAGGAGGGAGGCGAGGCGGAAGTGGTCGAAGGTGGCCCCGAGTGCGCGGAGTGCGGAACTCCCCTCTCCTTCCGGGCCGGCCGGGACGGCTCGCTCGAAGCGGTCTGCACGGATTGCGACACCACGACGGTGTTCGTACCAAAGTCCGAGGCCCCAGAGCCCGCCCGTGGACCCCCCTCGCGATACGAGGGCGAAATGCCCCGGGGTCGGCCGTGCCGCCGGTGCGGGGCGACGTTGCGGTTCTCGACCGGAGAGGACGGTCTCTTGGTCGGGGAGTGCGATTCGTGCGGGAACCGATTCACCCTACCTCCCCGCACAGACCGCGGCGAAGGCGGTCGGGGATACCGTGGCCCACCGCGCGGGGGCCGTCGGGATTTCCGACGGGGCCCGGGGGGCCGACCGCCGTACCCGGGTCGCGGGGGAGACCGGCCCTACCGCCGATACGATCGGCGCGGGCCGCCTCGGGGCGAGGACGAGGACCGCCGGCGGAAGCGTCGGCGTCCTCGGGATGAGTAGCGCCTCAGGTCAAACCCGCCTTACCCCCGGGAGATGAAGGGGGCGTCCCTCCTCGATTCTCACAGAGGGGGCGGAACCCGCCCCGGACCTCGGGCGACCGAAGGACCCCCGAAGCGTCGACCGCACGGCCGGGGAGCGCCCACGTAGGAGAGGCGGGAGGGCGGTGAGATGGAGTACAAATGGACCGTCCTTTCGAACACCACCCTCGGCGCCCTCATGGCGTCGATCAATGGGACGATCATCCTGATCTCGCTGCCGGTCATCTTTCGGGGGCTGAACGTCAACGCGTTCGCCCCGGGCAACATCACCCTCCTCATCTGGCTCCTTCTCGGGTACGGGGTCGTCACGGCGACGCTCCTCGTCACCTTCGGCCGCATCTCGGACATGTGGGGGCGGGCCCGGATGTACAACCTCGGGTTCGCCATCTTTGCCGCGGGTTCCGTGGCACTGTTCCTCACGCCGAACTCGGGCAACACGGGCGCCTGGGAACTCGTCGGCTTCCGGGTGATTCAGGGGATCGGCGGTGCCTTCCTGTTCGCCAACTCGGCGGCCCTCATCACTGACGCCTTCCCGCACTCGGAGCGGGGGAAAGCGCTCGGGATCAACCAGGTGGCGGCGTTGGGAGGGTCCGTCGTGGGCCTGGTCCTCGGAGGGGTTCTCGCCGGTCTCGGGGACATCCCGATCGGTCCGGTGGTCCTACCGGCGTGGCGCGTGGTCTTCCTCGCGAGCGTCCCCGTGGCGGTCGGCGGGACCGTGTGGGCGTACTTCAAGCTCCACGACATCGTCCCCGTCCGGAAGGGCCAGCGAATCGACTACATCGGGAACACCACGTTCGGCGCTGGCCTCACGCTCCTCCTGGTGGCCGTGACGTACGGCCTCCTCCCGTACGGGAATCAATCCATGGGGTGGTCGAGCCCGTGGGTCTGGTCGGGCATCGGCGTCGGGCTCGCCCTCCTGGTCGCGTTCCTGTTCGTGGAGACCCGGGTCCCGGACCCGATGTTCCGCCTCGACCTGTTCCGGATCCGAGCGTTCGCCGCGGGGAATCTCGCCGGGCTCTTGGGGTCGATCGCCCGAGGCGGGGTGATGTTCATGATGATCATCTGGTTCCAGGGGATCTGGCTCCCCCTTCACGGCTACTCGTTCTCGCAGACTCCGTTCTGGGCCGGCATCTACATGATGCCGATGCTTGGCGGGTTCGCGGTCATGGGGCCGCTCAGTGGCTGGCTTTCCGACCGGTTCGGAGCCCGATACCTCGCGAGCGCGGGGATGGCGATCAGCGCTCTGACGTTCGTCTTCCTGCTCACTCTCCCGTACAACTTCATCTACTGGCAGATGGGGCTCATCCTGTTCGTCCAGGGGTGCGGGATGGGGATGTTCGCCGCCCCGAACACCGCGGCGATCATGAACGCCGTCCCCGCCGAGCACCGGGGCGCTGCCTCCGGTATGCGGGCCACCTTGCAGAACGCTGGGATGCAACTTTCGATGGCGGTCTTCTTCACGATCGTCCTCGTGGGCCTCTCGAGCGGGCTGTCGGGGTCGGTGCACAGTGCCCTCTACTCCGCCGGAGTCCCCGAGCCGTACCTCTCGCAGTTCACGAGCGTGGTCGCGTCCAATCCCACGGGGGCGCTCTTCGGGGCGTTCCTCGGGCAGAACCCGATGGCGGCCTTCGTCCAGCTCCTCCCCTCATCGCTCCAGAATACGATTGGACCCACCCTCCTCGCGCGGCAGTTCTTCCCGAACGCCGTCGCACCGTCGTTCCTGCACGGGATCGACCTCGCTTTCGGGATCTCGGCGGTCTTGACCGCGCTCGCTGCGGTGGTCTCGCTGATGCGGGGCGGTCGGTACGTGCACGAACTCCACGCCGAAGCACCTTCGAAAGGGGCGGAGCCGGTCGGTTCGGAGGCGCGGCCGAGCCCCGGCGAGCCCCGGGCGGTCGCGGACGAAGCGACGAACCCGACCGTCGGTGCGGCTGGGATCAACCCTCGAGCCCCCGTTCGCCCTCGGTGAGGGCCCGACCGCGTCCATCGAACTTCCTCAAGCCAGTCGGAGGGCCGAACGGTTAAGCCGTCGGGCGAACTCCGAGTCCGACGCCGATTAGGCCCTGATTGACCGGGAGGACGAAGTGGCGGACCGTGTCGCGACCTCCGTAGGCCTGCCGGTGACCGAGGGGGTCGGCCGGATACCCGGTTTCGTGAACTGCTACATCTACCAGGCCGGGGAAGGGACGTTCCTCATCGACACCGGGTTTCGTCGAAAGGCGCAGCCGGTCGTTCGAGCGTTCGGGGCCGCCCAAGTGCCGTTGACGAATGTCCGGCGCATCCTGCTGACCCATCACCACTTCGACCACCGAGGGGGCGCGGCGTACCTGCTCGAGAATTCGCATGCGCCGGTCTCCTGCCACGCCGACGATGTCGCGTTCGTGGACGGGCGGGCGACCGCGCCGATGTCCCTCCTGCTGCGTCTCTTCCTCCGGGCCCGACCCGCTCCCGTCGCCACGGCGCTCCACGACAGCGACCGGGTCGGACCGCTCACGGTGCTGCATCTGCCCGGCCATACCCCGGGCGAGGTGGCATTCTATGAGCCCGCTCGGAAGATCCTGTTCTCCGGCGACTCGGTGGTGGAGCACGAGGGACGGCTCACCCTGCCCGCGCCGAAGGTCGCTTCGAACCTCGAGCAGGCGATCCGTTCGCTCGACCGCCTCCGGGACCTCGACATTGAACTCCTGCTGCCCGGCCACGGCCTGCCCGTGACGAAGGGCGTCTCCGACCTTCTGAAGGACCTCATCCGGCGGGCACCGGCACAGTATCTGAACCGGACCCCTGCGTAGGTCGGGGCTCAGCGGATCGTATCGAGGTCCTCGAACAGCATCCTCCGGTCGTCCCGGTCCCGGATCGTTTCGCCGACCCGGCGGGCCTCCCTGAGGTAGCGGTCCCGAGCCGTTCGCTTTCCCGCCGTTGCCGCCGCGCGGGCGAGTCCCTCGTAGGCGTAGGCGAGGTAGAAGCGGCTGAACCGATGACGGCGCGTGATCACGAGGCACCGCTTTGCGTGGTAGAGCGCCGGCTCGGCCCGGCGGAGGATCGAGTACACCCGCGAGACCTGCCACTCGGAGATCGAGATGTTCAGCGCCGTACCGCCGTGGGCCCAGTGGTAGCGCGAGGCGTGGGCGGCGTGGAGCATCTCCTCGTCCTCCTCCCGACTGCGGTCCTTCCGGTCGAGGAGCGACCAGGTGTAGTTGAACAGGTCCGCGCCGATCTTCCGGTGCTGCGTTCGATGGAGGGGGTCCGCCTTCCGCCGCACGGGATCGGTCTACCTCTTCTCGAGCCGGCCCGTCCTTCCCAGAGAGACCTGCGGCCGTCCCTTGTAGTCCTTCACCCAGCCTTCGATGATCCGCACGGCTTCTCCCTCGGCCACGAGTTCGACCTCGTCGCCCCAGAGGACGAGCGAGATCTCCCCCGTCCCGTCCTTCAGGATGCCGTTGCGGACCTTCTTCGTCCCGCCGGTCCGTTGCTCGACCTCTCGGATCGGCTCGAGTTTCGCAACGACTGCCTCGAAGGTGGCGACGCGGCCCGGTCGAAGGTCGGAAACGAACGTCTTTGGGGGAGTGCCGGTGGACATCACCGTCCCCACCTAACCCTCCCGAATAGAGTCTTCGTTGGGACCCCTCCCCGGCCCCTACCTCGGAAGAGCGCTTCCGGGGAGGGGATGAGGACTCCGAGCGCCGCCCCTTCTCTTAGAGACCGCAGCCGGCCACCGTCAACCCGTAGTACCCGCCGCCGACCAGCGCGAGGACCATGATCGCGAACGGGATGACCGTCGCCCACGCCCCTTCCCGGTACAGCAGGGCCCCGAGGAAGGCGAGGGAACCCCCGAACAGCATCAGCGAGTAACCCCCGTCACACGTGGCCGCGAACGCGACCCCCGCGCCGAGGCACGCGAAGCAGCCGATGACGAGCACTACCTTGAGGGAGAGCGGCCAGGCCACGCGGGGGAAGGGTCGCCCCGGCTTAAATGCCGCTCCCCGAAGTGGTCCGCGAACGCCCGCCCCGCGTAGAAGCTACTGGATGCGGACAATCGGGCGACGAGACGAGAGGGGACTCGGGCCGTTCAAATCTCTCCCGGGGACTCCCGGGAATGGCCCGGCGGGGAGCGTTTCGCCGGAGGCGGTGAGTGTCGGGGACCGGTCGGGACCCGGGTGCCGGTACGGGCCACCGTTTCCGGCTCGACGCAGCGGTTGATCGTCACCTCGTTCACGACGATCAGCATCTCGAGCGCCATGTCGAGGTTGTAGGCGATCCGCTGGGCGGCGACCGCCACCTTCCGGTTCGGGATTCGCCGGCAGATCCGCTGGCCGAACTCCGCGTCCCTCGGAAGCGCCTCGCCGATCACATTGAGCGTCGCGTTCGCGTCTACCACGGAAAGGCGGTCGAACGCGTCCATCGTGCGGGTGAGGAGGTGGTCCAGCCGCTCGAGGCGCGTGACGAAGTCGTGGCGGATCGCCGGGGGGAGGCGCCGTAGGCCGGCGAGGTTCCGTTCGATTTCGGTCCCGATCCCGTGGATCAGGTCCCCGGTCACCTCGAGCACCTTCGCCACTAGGCGGTAGCCGATCTGGAAGTGATGGCTCTCGACGTCGATGTTACGAGCCACCCGGGGGTTGTCGGACGAGAGCAGGAGCTGCCGCACCATCAGGAGGTAGAACCGGTCGACCTCCTCCTCGATCGTCTCGATGAGGGAGAGCTGAGGGGTTCCCACCCCGGAGAGGGCGGTGCGGCACACCTCGATCTCGGTGCGGAGCATCTGCGATACCCGGTGGAGGAGACGGGGAAGCTCGTGCTTTCCCGGGTCCACGAAGTTCTGGACCTCGACGACCTCGGGGGTGTCCCCGACGACGCTCATCCCGAGCGTGCGGTCGACGAGCGCGTGGATCTCCTTCCGCTGGGCCTCCGTGAGCCCGTGGCGCGCCGTGATCAGGACCTGGTCCTGCCCGGTGATATAGCTCCCGACGAGGAGCCGAGCGAGCAGGTTCGGGGGTGCGCCGGTCGCGTCGATGCGGAGCACCTTCTGGACCGGGCCTTCGGCGAGCGCGATCTCCAATCGGCCCTCGCCGAGGTCGTGAGCGGAAAGGGCGGCGGGGTGAGAAGGGTGTTCTCCGGCCGGGGTTCGTTCGGCCGCCACGAGGTCGGCCGCGGCGGCCGCCCCCTGCCGAGCGGGGAGGACCCGTTCGATCCGCCGCAGGACCGCGGTCGCCTGCGCTTCGTTGATGGGCGTCCGTACGTAGGTCACCCGACTCGTTCCCAACGCCTGGACCGACTCTTCTACCTCCGGCGAGGGAGATAGGACGAGTAGCGGAGTCTCCGGCTGGCGATGGCGGACGGCCTCGAGCATCTTCATCGAGTCTCCCCGAGGGGCCCGGAGTTCCGCGACCACCAGGTCGAACGGTTCGCTTTGGAGGCGGCCGAGACTCTCTCCGACCCATCCCGCGGTCGCGACCGTGTGGCCGATCTCGGTGAAGAGGTGCGAGAGCGCTCGGCGGGACCGGGCCCCGTCGGCGACGATGAGCAGCCGCACGAGCCGGAACTTGTTGCGGTTAACATAAGACCTCTCTCGGAACCGGCCGCCGGCTCAGGACCATGGTTGCCGATGCCGGTGGTTCGCATCGCCTGCTCCGGAGATTCCTCGCGGGAAAGTTGGAAGGGGTTCGCTCCTCTGCCCCGTCCCCCTCCGAGGGAGGGGGAGGGTCGGGGGGTTTGGCCCCCCGGCCCAAGGCAGCCGTAGGATCGTCTTACCGCTCGACCCCTTCCTACGGGGCCGCCATCAGGTGCCCCGGAAGCGTGGCCAGCAGGTAGGCGAACGCGGCGTAGCCCGCGAGGGCGACGACTCCGAGGAAGACCCACACGTAGACGGTCACGTAGACCGGCAGGTGGAACTTCGCGCGGAGGGTCGGGGTGGCGTCAGTGCTCTCCGGGGTCATGCCGGGGACGACCGGCTGGACCGCCCGGCTGGCGCCCTGGAAGCTGGGTCGGCTCCGGGCTACGGGGGCGCTCGTGCTGAACGAGAACGCGGTTCCGTCCGGGTGCGCGAGGAAGTGGTCCGTCATGATCGTCGCCGGGAACGCGAAGATCCCCACGCCACCGAACGCGAGGTACATGAGGAACGTCTCGAGCGGTTCCTTGGTCAAGCCGAGGATGTAGCCGTTCCAGCCGTACCCCATCGTAATCGCGCCCGCCACGAACGCGAACAGACCCGCGTACGCGAGCTTCAGCCGAAGGGCCATCGTGATGGCGAGCACCACGAGGGTCAGGCCGAAGAGGAGGTAGACGTCCGTGAAGAAGACGTTGTACGACAACATCCGCGTGTTGGGGATGTTCGGGAACGGCCAGGTCGTTTCCGCCCATACGGCGAGGGCCGTCGCGATGGCTCCAATCGAACCAATCGGGATCGCTCCGCCCCGCAGGGCGCTCGAAACGCCCGCGGCGTCGTTGTGGCGCATCGCCCACCAAACGGAGACGCCCACGAACCCGAGAATCGCCGTGGCGATGAGGAGGAACGCCTCCTGAAGCGCGAGGAAATCGATGAACGCCATGTTCACCACTTCTCCGTGGTTGGGCTGTTGTCGGTCGGCAGGGGGCGCTTCTCGATCTCCGCACGCTGGAACCACGTGGGAGGTCTCGCCTTTCGCTGCCAGCTCTCTCGGTCGAACACTCGGAATCCTTCTCGGTCTCCCATAGGCTGCCTCTGGGGATGGGAAAGGGGTGGGGGGGTGATGCGGGTACGCTCCCTGCCGTAAGGAGAGTATGGAGAACGGGAGGGGGCCCGCGGGGGCGCGGAGCCGTCCGAACGGACCGTTAATGAGCTGGAGGCGATGCCGGGACGATGCCCCGGGCTCGCAAGGAGCAAGGGGAGGGCCCGGCACCTCCCGGGTTCACCCGCCGCGTGCAACGGACCGGCTCGTCGTCGCTTTCGGTCACGCTTCCGAAGGCGTGGACCGACTCGATGAACCTCCAGACGGGGGACACCCTCCGGTTTCGGGACCTCGGCGGGGGCCGCCTCGAGATTAGCCCGGCGAACGCGGAGACCAGTGCGGAGCGGCACCAGAAACTTTTGCGCATCGACGCCTCTGGGGCTCCAGCGAAGCTTCTCGCGCGACTCCTGATCGGGGCGTACATCACGGGACAGGACCAGATCCTGGTCACGGCCCGCACCGGACTCACCTCCGAGCAACGCCAGGAGGTCCGCCGCACGGTCTCCCACGTCCTCGGCATGACGGTCGTGGAGGAGGAGTCCGGGGCGGTGGAGGTACAGAACTTCGTCGACCCGGGGAAGTACCAGTTCCACCGCCTCATGAGCCAGGTCGTCCGCCTGCTCCGGACCGAGCTCGAAACGTGCCGGTCGGTGCTGACCGACGGCGACCGCGCCGCGCTTCAGCCGCTCGGGGCCATGGAGGATGAGATCGACCGGTTCTACCTCCTCATGGTCCGACAGCTCCTGCTCTCGTCGGACGACTTCCAGGTGGCCCGTGACATCGGGGTGGAGAGCCACCACTTCCAGATCGGCTCACGGATGGTCTCGAAGGTGCTCGAGGTTACGGGCGACCTCGTGTCGGGAGTCGTCCGGGAACTCGGTGACAACCTCCCCGGTCTTCGGCGCCTCCCGAAGTCGGCCCTCGCCGAACTGGTCGGCTTGATCGCCCACGTCGAGCAACTCCTCGGGCGGACGATGGACGCCTTCACGCAACTCTCGGTCGTGGACGCGAACGCGACCCTGAACGAGATCGACCGGTCCCTCCCGGCGAACTACGCACTCGGGGATTCGCTGGCGCGCCACGTCTCCGACCGGAGGCTCGCCGTCTCCGCGCAGCGGATCGTCTCGAATCTACTGATGGCGCTCGAGATGTTGGTGATCGTCAACGAGGTGACGATCAACCGGGGCGTTGAGCCCGAGACGGTGGCGAAGACTGACCGACAGGTGACGATGCAATCCCGGGAGTCCGGGGATTAATCCGGTCGACCGTCCCTCCCGGAGTGAGTTTGGCAGAGGGTCAGCGTTCCGCCCGTCTCCCGCCGAGAGGGGCCCGTCGGCGACGAGCCGCAATCCGAAGCAGGCGGAGTCGGTGGTGGCGCTTCTTGCCGGCGGCGGAGGCACGCTTCCGGGGGGTGACGCTCATGAACGGATTCTCCGAGGGACGGTATTCCCACTTACGGGGAGGGCTTAACTCCTCGGGCCGGAGAGCCGCGCGCTTAAAGAGCCGGAATGCTCGGCCCCCTCCGATATGGGGGACGACGTCCGCCCCTCGGACGTCCCGGCGCCCACGCT
The DNA here is from genome assembly GCA_964500245.1 of uncultured Thermoplasmatales archaeon. GTDB lineage: Archaea > Thermoplasmatota > Thermoplasmata > Lutacidiplasmatales > UBA184 > Lutacidiplasma. Next base: position 16,051 of record CAZCNZ010000088.1, read on the forward strand.
GGGGAACCTGAGCCTGCCGACGATCTCGGCACACCTTCGGGCTCCCCGACGTTGGCGCGGAGGACCCGCGTGGCTCGTGATGATCGCCAACGTCGATGCGGCGAGCATCCTGACCGCGCTCGCCTCCGGGGCGAGCTACCGGTACGACCTGGTCTGGTTCCTGGTGGCCCTCACGGTCCCCCTCTTCTTCATCCAGGAAGCGTCGGGTCGCCTCGGCGCTGTCGCCCACAAGGGGCTCGGGGAACTTGCGCGAGCGCGCTACCGTCCTTCGATCGCCTCGACGGTGGCCATCTCGATGGCGGTCGGGGACATCGCCACGTACGTCGCCGAGTACGCGGGAATCGCCCTCGGGCTGAGCCTGTTCGGTATCCCTCCCGTGGTTTCCCTCCCCATCGCGTTCGTCGCCCACATCGCGCTCGTCACGGGCGGAGAGTACGCCTGGGCCGAGCGGGTCCTCATTGCGATCTCCGCCGGGGTCATTGTGTCGCTCGCGATCGTCGTCTTCCATCGGGGGTTGCTGCCGTACTCCCCGTTCGGTGTCTCGGCCTCACCAGCCTTCTTCTTCCTGCTCGCCGCGAACACCGGCGCAGTCGTGATGCCGTTCATGCTGTTCTTCCAGTCGTCCGCCACCGCGGCCAAGGAGACGACGGTCGCCATCTCGCGCCAGTCGACCCTCTTCGGGGCGATCGTCAGCGAGCTCCTCATGATCATGATCGTCATGATCGGGGCGGGTCTCGCCGGTTCGTTCAATTTCGCGACCGCGGCCGAGTTCTCCTCGGCCCTCTCCTCTGGGTTGGGGCAGTACGGGACGTACGCCCTTGGGATCGGCCTCGTCTCGGCGGCCTTCCTCGCGCTCGTCGTCATTTCGCTCGGGAGCGCGTGGGGCGTGACCGAGACGCTCGGCCTCTCGCCGAAGGCGACCCGCTGGATCTACATCGTTGAGAGCGTCCCGGCGGTGTTCGTTCCGCTCCTCTTCCCCCAGCTCGTGACCCTCGTACTTGCCCTGATGGTGGCGATGGTGTTCATCCTCATCGTCCCGGGGATCTTCGTCGGGACGCTCAGCTCCGACAAGCGAGTGATGGGGTCGGAGGCATCCCGCGGTGTATGGCGATGGGCGTTCTGGGGCAGTCTCGCGTTCGTCGTTTCAACCGGGGTCGCCGCCATCGTCCTCGTGGGGTAGGCTGAGCGCTTCTGCCGGAACTTCCGGCCGAGGTCCCCGGTCAGGGAACGGTCCCTTCGGGGGTGAGCGGGAGCGAGCGGAGCCGACGTCCGGTGGCGTCGTAAATCGCGTTCGCGATCGCCGGGGCGACCGCGATCAGCGGCGTCTCGCCTCCCCCCTGCGACGGCAGGTCCGGTCGGTCGAGGAGAAGGACCTCGATCGGAGGGATGTCATGGAACCGCGGGACCCGGTACTCCGAGAACCGCGGGTTTAGGATCCGGCCTCCCTCGAAGTGGATTGCCTCGTAGAGCGCGCCCCCCAGCGCCATCACCGCCCCACCCTCGACCTGACTCGCGAGGTTCGTGGGGTGGACGATGGCACCGCACTCATAGCCCGTGACGAGCCGGAGGACCTCGAGGCGCCGCCCTTCGTCGACCCGAACCTCCGCGAAGGTGGCGACCCGGCCGCCCTTCTCAAGCCCGACGGCGATGCCGCGGCCGTCTCCGTCCGGACGGCCGCCCGGGGCGGATGGGCGGGCGTCCCAGCCGGCGCGCTCCGCGACCGCTCGGAGCACGGCGGCGAGACGGTCGTCCGCCAGGTGGCGCAGTCGATAGGCCACGGGGTCGGCGCCGAGCCGGGCGGCGATCTCGTCGACGTGGGACTCGCGGGCGAAGTTGTTGGCGGTCGCGGCCAGTGCCCGGTACGAGGCTTGGGCGAGGGGGGAATCCGTCGGCTGGTTGTCGATCTTCTGGTTCGGCACCCGGTAGGGGATGCGGGCCGCCGCGGAGCCGGCGTTCAGCACGTGGAACTCCCACGCAGAGAGGGTACCGTCCTCGGTCACCGCCGAACGGATGTCGATCACCGCGAGGGGCCGGAGGTACGCCTGAGCGAACTCCTCCTCGCGGCTGAACGTGATGCGGACCGGGTGACCCGCCGCCTTCGCGAGGAGAGCGGCCGCCGCGGCGAGCTCCGAGGCGTGTTTACCGCCGAAACCGGAACCGGTCGGCGGCACGATGATGTGGACCTTGGCGGGCGGGATCCCGAGGGCGTCGGAGAGCGCGTCACGGGCGCGGAACGGCGTCTGGGTGCCCATGCGGACCGTGAGTCGGCCGTCGTCCCAGGACGCAAGCACCGCGTGGGTCTCGAGGGGAGCGTGCGCGATGTAGGCGGTGGTGTACGTCTCGCTGAGCGAGGTCGCGGCGGACGCCCGGGCGTCCGCGACGTTCCCTGCTTCGTGGTGGATCACGTCCCAGAAGTCCTCGCCCTCGACCGGGTGGTGACGAAGATAGTCGACGATCTCGTTCTCGGACGGTTGCGCTGTCGGCTCCCACTCGGCTCGGATCGCCTTTACCGCGGCGACGGCGGTGGGCAGGAAGGGGGCGGCCACGGCGACCAGGTCGCCTTGGTGAAGGGCGACCACCCCCGGTAGCGCCTTCGCCGGCGAGAGGTCCACGCGCCGGAGCTTCGCCCCGTAGGTCGGGGGGAACAGCACTTTGCCGTGCAGCATGCCGGGCAGGTGGAGGTCCGAGGTGTACCGGCGGAATCCGGTGACCACCTCACGGGCGGCCACGTCCCCGGCGGGATGACCGGCCTGAGTCCACCCCGAAGCGGGACCCGGCCGGGTGTCCGGAGGCACGAACTCGAGCCGGCGGAGACCCTTCACGAGCTCGCCGTACGGAATCGATTGCGCCTCGGGCTTCCCACGGGCTCGCACCCGGCCTCCTGCGAGATCCACCTCGGCCGGGGACACTCCGAGACGCGACGCGGCCAGGTTGACCAGGAACCCCCGAGCCGCGGTTCCGGTCGTTCGCAAGTGCTGCGCCGCGTCGGGCATCGACCGGCTGCCGAACGTGCCCATGTCCCAGGGGCAGACATCCGTGTCCCCCATCGTGAGCTCCACCGAGGTGAGGGGCAGTCGAAGCTCCTCGGCGACGACAAGCGAGAGCGCCGTGCGGGTCCCTTGCCCGACCTCCACTTTCCCGGTGAACGCCCGTGCCTTCCCATCCTCACCGAGATGGATCCAAGCGCCTCCGTGCGGAGGGCCGCCGGACCCCCAACCGGACGGCCCGGGTCGCTGAGCGGGAAGCACGACGACGAGCCCGTTCCCGAAATGGTCGAAGTACGGTCGCTCGCCCGGAGGGAGCAGGTCGAATGGTACCACGCCCGCACGCGGGCTCATGGAGGGGGACCCCTCGTTTCCGAGAGGAGGACGGACGCCCGGTGCACCGCGTCCAGGATGCGTAGGTAGCCCCCGCACCGACAGAGGTTCCCGTCGAGCGCGGCACGGGCCTCCGCGTCGCTCGGGGTCGGATTCCGGGCGAGCAGCGAGGCCGCCGCGATGATCATCCCCGGCGTGCAGAAGCCGCACTGGAAGGCGCCGGCCTCGACGAACGCCTGTTGGACCGGGTGCAGCACCTCGCCGTGGGCCAGGCCCTCGATCGTCGTGACCGAGCGACCCACCACCTCTCCGAGTGGGGTCTGGCATGCCCGCACCGCCACTCCGTCCACGAGGACCTTGCACGCGCCGCACTCGCCCTCTCCGCAACCGTACTTGGTGCCGGTAAGCCCGAGTTCTTCCCGAAGAACGTACAATAGGTGACGGTCCGGGGCAAGTGCCACCGAGTGCTCCACGCCGTTCACCCGAATCCGGGTCATGGGCCGGGTGCCGGTCGCGGGAGGGGAGGACGACATCGGTCTCCGAGTTTCCTCGAGGGTCGTGCTGGTGGATGACGGCCCTCGCCCCCTTCACCCACGACCGGTTTATCACGATGTGCCCGAAGCAATGGGCCGATGGCCGACCTGCGGCCGTTCGGGCTGTTCCGGGACAGTGCTGAAATAGCGCGTCCTCGCTCGCCGGCCCCGACCGGCGATGGCGGATTGGTTCAACGCGGTCACCTGGTCCGTCCTCGGTGCGCTCGCGGCGCTCAACCTCGTGGTACTTCTCTACCGGAGTCGGTGGGGGAGCCGCCTCCGTCCGTGGGTCCTGCGCGCGCTGAGACGGGTCTCGGGGCGGGACGACCTGCGCTGGCTGGATTGGCAGCCGCTCCTCGCTGCCGCGGGGATCGCGTTCGCCTGCGTCAGCGCCTACGGGATCGTGAGCGGGCAGTACGGTTGCCGTCCCGGAGGGAGTGACCCGATCACGCTCCTCAACTCCGGTAAAGCGTTCTGGGCGGGCCACAGCCCGTTCGTGGTCTCGCAGTGCGGGCACACCGGAGAGATCCCCTACGGCTTCGCCGCGATCCTGCTCACGGCCTTGGGTAGTCTCGGCGGGATGCCGGGCGTCTACTTCGTCTGGGGGCTGGTCGCCCTTTCCATCATCCCGCTCAGCTGGGCGGTCGCGGGCCCCGACCGGCGCTACGCTACGGTGTTCGTTGGAACCTCGGTGCTGTTCGTCCCTATCGTCTGCTCGCAGATCGACGGGACGACGAATGCCATCGTGCCGGCCGCCGTTCTGCTCTCGCTCTACCTCGCGCAGCGGGGGGAACTGCTCGGGGCCGCCATCGGGGGATTCCTCTCCACGGCGCGGTTTCCGAACCTCCTCCCGGTCGTGGGGGAGACCGGGGCGTTTCCCCGGCGCCGGTTCCTCTCTGCGGCCCTCGCGATCGGAGTGTTCGCCGGGGTCACGGGCCTCACCTATCTTTGGTGGGGTCCCCAATTCCTGAACACCGTCATCCTCCAGCAGCTCGGACGGCGCTCGTTCTCCCTCAACCTCTACGGAATCCTCCTGCTCTCGAACTCGCTCCCGAGCGGCCTCGGAATCGAGGCGGTGCAGGCCGCTCTGACGCTCGCTCTCCTCGCTGCCGTCTTCTTCGGGGCCCGGACGCCCCTCGGCGCGGCCGCCATCGTGCTCGTGGGGTTCGCCCTGATCACCCCGTTCCTTTCGTTCACGATCCTGATCTGGCTCCTGCCGGTCGCGCTCCTCGGAATGCGGGCGAAGTGGTGGCTCTGGGGGGTCGCGCTCGTAGGGTCGTTCAACTACGACCTCGCCCTCAACGTCTGGGCCTGGGACGACGGGGTCTCCTGGCCGTCCATGGTGCTCGACATCGTGCTGAGCGCGCTCTTGATCGTCCTGTTCGTGGAACTCTGGCGGCACGAGCGAGCATCGTCGCCCGCGGGCCCGACCTCATCGTGAGGGAGCGGGAGCGAACCACGCGACGCTCTCCCACAGGCTCGCGAGGAGGGCGCCGACCACCATCCCGTCGATCGCCGGTCGACCGACCACGGGCGCCGTGAGAACGGCGGCCACGCACACGGCGAAGGCCACCACGTGGACCGACAGTTGGAACGGGCCTAGCGCGACGGGACGACCGAACAGCCGACGCGGCCCGAATCCTGCCCAGTCCAGGGCCAAGACCCACGCGTTGAGAACGGCGACCCCGAGGACGGTCGAGAGGATGAGGGCGGCCACCGAGGTTCCGAAGGCGAGCTCGCCCGTCAGAAAAACCGTGATTCCTGCGAACGCGCCCGAGATTCCCACGATGACGAACGACGGCACCCGGAGGAGGGCATCGACCGTGAAGCGGCGCCCGACGAGCCATCGGCGAAGACGGCCGCCATCGGCCGAAGCGCGGGTCTTCCCGACGAACGTCGGATAGAAGACGGCGAGGACCCACACGGGCCAGAGGGCGTAGTTGAGGAGATACTCGGCGGTGCCCCCGTTGGGACAGGAGGAGAGGCGGTCTGCCACGACCGTCGGGCAAAGAACGGTCGGCCCGCTCCACACGACGAACGGCAGGATGAACGCCGCGCTGACCCCGAGCGTGACGAGAAGGTTCTTCCAGTCCCGCCGCAGCGCGTAGTAGCCGATCACGATCACGTTCGCGAACTGCTTCGCCCCGAGGGCGAGCAGCTGGGCCCAGCGCTGGCGTCGGCCGTACCATCCCACGAAGGCGATCGTGAGGAGCAGGAGCACCGGGAAGTCGTTGTAGCCGCTCGCCGCCATCACCACGACGTACGGCTGGGCGAGGAACACGCCGGCGTCGAACCGTTTTCGGACGAGGTAGACCATCCCGACCCAGCAGCCGAGCGTGACCCACTTGTACGAGACCCACGGGATCTGGAGAAACATGAGGAGCGGGAGGTACGGATAGATCGAGTACGAGTGGATCGTCTGGCCGTACTGGACGTAGTTGAAGACGAGCGGCACGACGTACGGGTCCTGGTGAGCCCAGAGGAGCGTCACGAACCGGGGCGTGGTGAACGGCTCGTCCGTGAGGCCGTTTCCCCAGCCCGTGAGCACCGAGATCACCGCGAACGCGAGTCCGGTGAACAGAAGGAACCGGACGAACGATTCGCGTCGCGGGACTCCGAGCCGGCGTACGACCACCGGGAACACGAGCGCGAACGTGCCGATCGTGATCGTGCCGGTCGAGCCGAAGGTCGGGAACTCGAGCCAGAGGGCGGTGATGACCGCGAAGAGGGGGATCGCCCCCGCGAGCCACGCGGCGCTGTAGAGGGAAAGATGGCGCAGCGAGACGCTTCGGACGCTGGCCGAGGATGCTCCGGGGCCGGCGCTGTCCGACATCCGACCGGGTGCCTCGGCCGGCCAGACTGGGACGCGAATAAGAGACCTCGGTCGTCGCGGGCGAAGGGGCCCGCTTCCCCCCTTCGACTTGGCCGCCGCTCGGCCACGACCGGGGTGGGAGAGTTTAACGGTGGTTGGGTTCCGTGGACGGGGAGGGGGCCGGCCTCGTCGCGGTTCGGATGACCGTAGTCGGATTCGCCGGGTCGACCCTCGTCTTCGTCGCGAGCTTCGTGCTCACCTTCCTCGTTCTTGCCTACGGCACCGCGCGGTTCTCCTCGATGAGGGCCGCCGTCGACCGGATCCAGCGGAAGCTCACCGGTCGGCCGGATTGGAAGTGGCTGCGCCTGTGGCACGTCATGGTGCCGGTCCTCGCCGTGACGATCGTGAACATCGCCTGGAACGTCACGCAGGCCCACTGTTCCGACGACTCCTTCGCGATCCTCGCTTCGGGGCAGGCTGCCCTTCACGGCCTTGACCCGTTCCGCGTCGCCTTCTGCGGCCACGGATACGTGACCAACATCCCGTACGGACTCGCCGAGGTCTCCCTCAACGCGCTGGGCGCGACCTCCGGCTCGATTCTCGGCATCTGGGTGGTCTGGCAGCTCCTCGCGCTCGCGGTCGTTCCGCTCGTCTGGATGGTCTCGGGGGAGTCCCGGCGCTACCTCAGCGTCCTCACGGCCGTCTCGGTGCTCTACCTTCCGAACATCGCCACGAACCTCGGCGTGGAGAACAACGTCGTGGCGGTGTCGGTGCTCCTGATGCTTTACGCGCTCGCCGTAGCGAAGGGGCGAGGAGCGTTACTCCAGGGAGTGGCCGCGTTCCTCTCGACCGCACGGTTCCCGGCGGTGTTCCCGCTCCTCGGGTCCTCCGCCTCCTTCGGACGCCGGCGGTGGTATCGCATCGCCCTAGTGCTCGGAGTCTTCCTCGGCGGGGCCGCGCTGGCCTGGGCCCTCTGGGGATGGGACGCGATCCAGGTCGTCTACCTCGGTCAGTTCGCCCGGGCGAACAGCGAATCGCTGAACCTCTTCGCGCTCCTCATTCACCAAGGCTGGTTCACGCCGTCCCTCGCCGCGGCGGCCGTGCAGGGAGGGGCGCTCGTCCTCCTGGTGGTCTTCGTGCACGTGCGCCGGTATTCCCCCCGGGTCGCCTGCGCGGTGCCGTTGCTCGGCGTGATGGTCCTCTCGCAGTACCTCAACTACCACTTCCTCGTCTGGCTGACTCCGCTCGTCCTCCTCGGGACCGAGACCAACTGGTGGTTGCTCGCGTTCGCGACCGTGGCCGCGGTGAACGAGAACGTCCTCTACTGGTACCTCGCGCTCGACCTCGGGGTCTGGTGGCCGTACGAATTCGCCGGCATCGTCCTCGTCGCGATCCTCCTCGTGCTTCTCGCCACCATCGTACGGCAGGAGGAAGCCCGACTTCGCTCCTCGTCCCCGGTCGGTCCCCGGACGGGGGCGGCCTCCCGGGACGGGACGTGACGAATGGTCGAGGATCTGTACGGCATCCTCAGCAACTGGGACACGTGGGGGGTGTTCGGATTCCTCACGCTCGTCAACCTCGTGCTTCTCCTCGAGCGCACCCGCTTTGGAGAGCGGCTGCGGCCCTTCCTCTCCCGCTTGCTGCAGTTGGTCTCGGGGCGCTCTGACCTCCGCTGGCTCGACTGGCGGGTGCTGACCGTTATCGCGGCGATCTGGTTCGGAGGCTTCTCCGCCTACGGCATCCTCAGCGGGCAGTACGGCTGCCAGCCGAACGGCCTGCTGAGCGACGCGCTCGGGGTCAACGACTCCGGTCGCGCCTTCTGGGCCGGAGGGAACCCGTTCTCGAGCGTCCCGTACTGCGGAGGTACCCTCACGGTGCCGTACGGTCTCGCCGCCGTGCTGCTCGACGCGCTCGGGTCGCTCGGGGGCCTCACTGGCATCTGCATCGTGTGGGGAGCGGTCTCGCTGAGCCTCCTCCCGCTCACGTGGGCGGTCGGAGGGGACGACCGGCGCTACCTCACGGTGTTCGTCGCCACGTCGGTCCTCTTCGTCCCGCTGGTCACCTCCGAGTTCGGCGGTGCGACCAACGCGATCGTTCCGATGACGCTCCTGCTCACGTTGTACCTCTCCCAGCGGAGGGAGGTCGTGGCGGCCGCGCTCGGGGGGTTCCTCTCGACGGCCCGCTTTCCCAGCCTCTTTCCCGTACTCGCGATGAACGGCGCGAACCGCCGGTACCGCGTGGCGGGATTCCTCGCGGCCGCCGGAGCGTTCGCCGGCGCGACCGCGCTCTCGTACGCGGTCTGGGGCGCCGGCTTCTGGTCGAGCGTCTTTGCCGGTCAGATCGGCCGACGGTCGTACTCGCTGAACGTCTTCGGAATCCTTCTGTTCCACAACGCGCTTCCGTCCTCGTTCGCGGTCGAGGCGGCGGAGGCGGCGATCACGGTCGTGGTGGTCCTCGCGGTGTTCCTCTTCGTCCGCTCGCCCGTCCGCGCGGTCGGCATCACGATCGTCGCGGTCGCGCTCGTGACCCCGTTCCTCTCTTACAATTTTCTCATCTGGCTTCTGCCGTGCGCGCTCGCCGGGGCACGGGCCCGGTGGTGGCTCTGGGGCATCGCGACCGTGGGCGCGGTCAACTTCAACCTCGGGATCATCCTCTGGGCGAACAGCCAGGGGGTGGTCGGGCCGGCGGAGGGGCTCGACGTGGTGCTGACCGCGCTCCTCCTCGGGCTCTTCGTCGAACTCTGGCGAGGGGAGCTCGCCGCCCGGCGCGCCGACGGCTCCCCAACGCGCGAACGGCCGAGCCCGACGTCTACTTTTTGAGGGCGCTCACCAGCTTGCCGAAGGCCGCTTGCGCGTCCCCGTAGAGCATGTGGCAGTTGTCGCGGTAGAAGAGGTCGTTCTCGATGCCCGCGAAGCCCTTCCCCTTCCCGCGCTTGATGACGATGATGTTCTTCGCGTTCTCGACGTCGAGGATCGGCATCCCGTAGATCGGGCTTCCCTCGCGGTGCGCCGCCGGGTTCACGACGTCGTTCGCCCCGATGACGAGGACGACGTCC